>JAJYTK010000006.1 GCA_021793095.1 Pseudomonadota bacterium | reverse complement strand
GATCTTTTACCTTTTCCAAAAGGCGATTCATGTAGGCTTGCGTGACAACATCCAGGGATATGAATACAACCCAATGCTCGATGATGTCTATAACGTCCACGAAATAACCAAGAAATAAAAAACCTTATCTCTTTATCAGGAGGGGCGAGGCGTTCGTGCCTCGCCTCCATCTCATGCAGTGCCAAAAGCGTTTTCTGGCTGCACTGAGTGCTGCCTATTTTTGCTGGCAATTGATGGCTGAGTTTTCTGTATGACTGCTTTTCATATCATCCGCAAGCGCTTGTTGAGCTTGGTGTTTGTGGTGATCGGGGTGTCGATCATCACGTTCATCGTGTCTAATTTAATCCCCGGTGATCCCGCTCGCTTGGTTGCTGGCGAACGTGCAACGGATGAAATCGTACAGGCCATGCGGGCCAAGTTGGGCCTAGATTTGCCTTTATATGAACAATATTGGCGCTATTTCAAGGGATTATTGCAGGGTGATTTAGGGACATCGATACGCACAGGTCGACCCGTACTGCATGACTTATTGGTCTTTTTTCCAGCCACTCTTGAGTTAGCTTTGGTCGCTTTGGTGTTCTCGGTGCTTATCGGGGTGCCCCTGGGCGTGCTCTCGGCGGTTTATAAAGACAGTTGGATTGATCATATTTGTCGCTGGCTTTCTGTGTCGGGTATTTCAATGCCGGCTTTTTGGTTGGGTTTAGGTTTAATCGTCATTTTTTATTCTCAGTTGGGGTTATTCCCGGCGGGAGGTCGGTTGAGTCAGGGGCTTTCACCGCCAGAGCATATCAGCGGTTTTTATATGCTCGATGCTTTGCTACAGGGGCAGTGGCAATTATTTTTCAATGCAGCGCAACATATGGTGTTGCCTGCGATCACGCTGGGTTTTGTGCATCTAGGGGTGGTGTCTAGGCAAATTCGCTCGGCCATGCTCGAGCAGCTAAATGAGGATTATTTACGCACCGTAAAAGCTTATGGATTGCCTCGTGGGCGGGTGATTTTCCGGTATGCTTTGCCCAATGCGTTATTGCCATCCATCACTGTGATTGGCTTATCTTTGGGTGATTTGCTGTATGGTGCGGTATTGACGGAGACCGTCTTTGCCTGGCCGGGGATGGGTTTATATGTGGTGGATTCTATCCAAGCGCTGGATTTTCCTGCAGTGATGGGTTTTGCTATTTTGGTTTCCTTTATTTATGTATTGCTTAATTTATGCGTGGACCTGTTGTACCGCTTTGTGGATCCGCGCATCAAAGAAGTAGGCTAAGGAGCAAGCAATGGCCAGTCTAGGTTACCGTCGTTCTGCCTACTTTTTTTTCCAACTACGCAAAAGCCCACTGACTGTAGTGGGGCTCGCCATTATTTTATTGATGTGTTTGGCAGCCTTATTGGCGCCGTATATTGCGGCTCACGAGCCCGATATGATTAATTTGCGAGCGCGTTTACAACCCCCTTCATGGAGTCATTTTTTTGGTACAGATGAGGTGGGCAGAGACATATTTAGTCGGGTGTTACACGGCGGACGCCAGTCTATAGGAGTAGGCCTGTTTGTGGCCTTTGTGGCGAGCGTGACGGGCTCAATTGTTGGCTGCTTTGCAGGGTTAACCGGGCGCTATGTAGACACCGTTATCATGCGCGTGATGGATGTGGTGCTTTCAGTGCCCTCCTTGGTGTTAACAATGGCGTTGGCAGCCGCACTAGGGCCAAGCCTATTTAATGCCATGTTGGCCATTACCTTTGTGCGTATACCGTTTTATGTTCGCTTGGCGCGTGGCCAAACGCTGAGCATTCGAGAGATGACCTACATCAAGGCCGCTCAAACCTTTGGGGCAGGGCGGCTGCATTTGCTGCGCTGGCATGTACTGCGCAATGTAATGCCACCTATTGTGGTGCAGACAACCTTAGATATTGGTAATGCTATTTTAATGGCGGCGGCTTTGGGCTTTATCGGCCTAGGTGCCCAGCAGCCTGCTGCTGAGTGGGGGGCGATGATCGCATCGGGTCGCAATTTTATTTTGGATCATTGGTGGTACGCGAGTTTTCCAGGGTTTGCTATTTTGTTTACCGCCATCGGTTTTAATTTGGTGGGTGATGGTATCCGCGATATGTTAGACCCCAAGCAACGGGCGAGGTAATCACAATGAGAGCGCAATATCACCACACAAATTGTTCTATTTCTGAGCCTGTGGCGGTGGGTACTGGCCGGCCTGTGCTCAACATCGAAGATTTATGGGTTGAGTTTCCTGTCTTTGGCGGTCGGGTGCAGGCACTCAATGGGGTGAGTTTGCAGGTGCGTCCAGGCGAGGTGGTGGGCCTGGTGGGCGAGTCGGGTTCAGGCAAGTCGGTGACCGCGATGATGGCCATGCGCTTGCTCAATGCCGCGCAATATCGTGTGAAAAAAGGCTCTATACAGCTCACGGAGCATGACGTTTTTGCATGTACGGAAAAACAAATGCAGGCGTTAAGGGGCAGTGAAGTGGCGATGATCTTTCAAGAGCCCATGACGGCGCTCAACCCCACCATGAGAATTGGCCGGCAAATGATGGATGTCATTTTGCACCATGAGAGTGGGTTCAGTTATCGTCAGGCACGAGCGCGCGTTCTCGACTTACTCAAGGCCATGTATATTGCTGATGCCGAACGGGTCTTTGAGGCCTATCCTTTTGAGCTTTCTGGGGGCATGCGCCAACGAATTATGGTGGCGATGGCATTTTCCTGTGCCCCCCAGTTATTGATTGCAGATGAGCCCACGACGGCTTTGGATGTCACTGTACAAAAGCAGGTGCTTAATTTACTTAAAGAGCAGGCGCAACGCATGCAAACTGCGCTGTTGATCATTACGCATGATATGGCGGTGGTGTCACAGTATTGTGAGCGTATTTATGTGATGTATGCTGGTACGGTGGTTGAGTCTGGGCCTACCACACAGGTGATTCAGCGGCCAGCCCATCCTTATACACGTGGCTTATTGGCGGGTATTCCCACTCCTGAAACCCGGGGCGAGATACTGCCTACCATTGCAGGGCAGCCCCCCAATTTGCAGCATTTGCCAGCGGGCTGCGCTTTTCAAGAACGGTGTAGCGAGGCTTTTGCCGCATGCAAACAGCGACCATTAATGCACTCAGTGGGGCCCAATCAAGCGGCAGCCTGTTGGCTTTATGCTGAGTTGCCGGCTGCAGAGGGAGAATGATGCACACAGAAAATAGTATTTCTCAACTGATAACAAGCACAGCTCACCATACCGAGCGCTTACTGCAGTTGGATAACTTACACATGCAATTTCCCTTGACCCATAATTGGCGGGGGCAAGTGACCAGTGTGGCTCATGCTTTAAATGGTGTGAGTCTGGATATTTACCGTGGTGAAACGCTGGGAATAGTGGGTGAGTCAGGCTGTGGTAAAAGCACACTGGCACAGGTACTTATGGGCTTGTACACGCCTACACAAGGGCAGATACACTGGGACAGTCAACGGCGCAATATGCAGGTGGTTTTTCAAGACCCGCAGTCCTCGCTTAATCCGCGTTTGAGGGTGTGGCAGGTCATTACTGAGCCTTTATATGTGCAGGGCCTGAGAGAGCGTCGAGAGTTACGTGCCCGGGCGGCACAATTAGCAGCACAGGTGGGTATTCGCCCCGAGTACCTAGATCGGTTTCCCCATGAGTTTTCAGGAGGGCAGCGCCAACGGATCGCGATCGCGCGCGCCTTGGCGCCAGAGCCTGAGATCATTATTTTGGATGAGCCGACCTCAGCGTTGGATATTTCCGTTCAAGCGCAAATATTAAATCTACTCTATGAATTGCAAAAAGAATTGCAGCTGACCTATGTATTGATTACGCACGATGTTGCGGTGGTCCAGCATTTGAGTGTTCGGGTGGCGGTGATGTATTTAGGGCAAATAGTCGAGCTCGGTCCGACCGAGCGATTGCTCAGTGCGCCGCTACACCCTTATACGCAGACCTTATTAGATGCAGTGCCACAGCTGAATATGGGTGAAACACCCGCTGATTTGGAAATTAAAGAGGTTGAGCTGCCCAGCAATAAAGAGCTGCCAACGGGGTGTGTATTTTATGAGCGGTGCCCGATACGTCAAGAGTCCTGCATGGCGCCTCAGCAGTTGCGGCCTATTTTGAATGAGGCGGGGCATTTATTGCGTTGTCAGGTGCGTGCTGAACGCTGGGCGATGGGCCAAAAATCAGGTAAAAAACACTCTGCCACCAGCAGTGGGTTGTCTTGATACCAAAAAGTAGAGCAGCGAGCTAATAAAGGCTGTGTTGGATCTGCCGTATTAGGATCCATTGGGGTGCGCTGGACGGTGTGATAGAGCGGCTGCTGCTCGCTGAGTGCGCAAATCCAAAAAGGACTGCGTTGGATGTCTGGATTATGATAGAGCATGTCTGCCAGTGGGCGTGTGCCCAAACCGCGGATACCCTGCCAACAGCCCTGAGCATCTCGTAGGCGAGTAAAGCTGCGGGCCGTCACACAAGGAGTGCCATCAATGCTCATGTAAATCTCGCGTACCCAGATGTCATCTCCCCCTTGGCCTTGAATCATCCATGCCTCTGCATTGGCGAGCGTATCGGGGTATTCGCGTAAAACGGTCAACTCTAGTTGGCCTAACGCACGTAAACCCGCTGTGAGCGCCCCAGGACGCACTAGCCATTGCGCCTGCAACGCATCAAAAGTTGAGGCATGTGTGTCTGCAAGCCAAGGTGCCAAAGGGGTCATCGTATCGCGAGAGGTCATACCAAAATCTTTTCATCCGCCAATAAAAAAATGCCATGATGGCCATGGCATTTGGTATGTTCTGGTGGGCCCAGCTGGATTTGAACCAGCGACCAATGGATTATGAGTCCACTGCTCTAACCACTGAGCTATGGGCCCAAAGACAAGAGCACATTATTACATATTTATTCTGCTTTTGTACAGAGGCAAAGGATAATTAAATCTCATTGTTCTGTTGTGCCCGTCTTTTGCGTATAGGCCGCCTATAAAAGAGTGCCTGTTAAGATGACGGCAGCTACTGAAAAGTAAATAATTAACCCCAGGACGTCGACCAATGTCGCGACTAATGGGGCAGAGGCACTCGCTGGATCTAGGCCGACGCGTTGGAGCGCAAAGGGGAGCATTGACCCCGTCGCAGAACCAAAGGTCACAATCCCCACTAATGCGATCCAGATAGTGATCCCAATTAATATGTAATGCTCACCATAGTCGTAGATACCGAGATTATTCCAAAGAATAATGCGGAAAAAGCCTAAGGCACCCAATAATGCCCCCAGCACCACCCCCGTGGGTATCTCTCTGACTAATACACGCCACCAGTCTCTAAGTTTGACCTCTTCTAAGGCCAAACTACGGATTAATAATGAGGTGGCCTGTGAGCCTGAGTTACCCCCAGAGCTCATGATTAGCGGAATGAACATGGCCAATACCACTGCCTTTTCGAGCTCCATCTCAAAGTATTGCATGGCGCTAGCAGTGAGCATTTCACCCACAAATAGCAAGGTTAGCCAACCACCTCGTTTACGTAACATGGTGCCAAACTTAATGCGTAGATAGGGCTGATTGATAAATTCTGCCCCCCCAAAACGCTCCATATCCTCGGCAGCCTCATCCATTAAGGTGTCCAGCAGGTCATCGACGGTCACGATGCCCAGCATATGGTTATCTTCATCGACCACTGGCAAGGCCAGGTAATCATAGCGGCGAATGATTTGGGCGGCCTCCTCACGCTCTTCGGTGGGGGAGACCGTAATGGGCTCATCACCTTGCCAGACGTCTGTGAGCAATTGCTCGGGCTCAGCGACGACCAGATGGCGCAAAGACACGACAAACTCTAGCTGCTTATTATTGTTAATCACATAAATAGCATAAGCAGTTTCTTTGGTGTCATGGACCTTTCTGACGTAATCCAGTGTTTGCTGAACCGTCCAGGTGTTAGGCACCTCGATGAATTCGGTGGTCATCATGTTGCCTACCGTAAACTCTGGATAGCTCATTAGTTTGAGAATAGACGCCCGAGTTTTGGGGCTCAGCAGGTAGTTAGCGGCAGCTAGCTCGGTGCTGTTGAGTTGTAGAAAAAGGTGGGTTGCGCTGTCCTCGGCCAAGGCTTCGAGTATATCGCCACGCTCTTCAGCAATGATTTGTTGAATCAGCGGCAAAGCGTATTCGAATTCATTATTTTCTAGAAGCTCGATAATTAACCGATCAGGAAAGTCGCGTGCCCGCTGTAACACTTCATCTACATCGAGTAGGTTTAGAGTGGGGACGATATCAGCGACGTGGACGGGGCCGGTGAGGTCTATAGAATCCATATGTTTAAATCGTTGTATTTTGTGTAAGTGAGTGTCTCGGGCCATTGTACGAAATCCAGCATACTTTTGGCCAAGAGCGCAATCCCCAATAGATACTCATTTTGTGCAATGACTTAGTGGGTTTTTATGAGTTTGAAATAAGGCATTTGGGGGGAAATGCCGATTCAGTGACCAATGAACCTCAGGTCTGTATTTAATGAGGGTTTTGAGCGGTTGTTAATGAGTTATCACCAAACTTATCCACAGCTTTTGGGGATAACTGATAATTCCGAAGGCAGAAATAAAAATTGATTTGTCAAGGGCTTGTCTAGCAAGCAAAAATAGATGGAAAACTTTATCCTTGAGAAAAACCCTTCATATTCAATGGGTTACATGCGTTAGTTTGGGTTTTGGTTGAGATGTTGAAAATAAGGTGGAAATAAAGCAAGCCGATGACAGGGCAAGCTTTACAAGAAAAAGTTGTTTTTTTAGCTCATCGATCTAAGAGATATCCACCGCTGTGCATAAATATTATTTAGGTGTTGTCAAGATCGGCTGAGCGCCGCTTCATGAGTATTAAACGGACCTTGTCATAGATGAGGTTGTAGAAGAAAGAATAGGGTAGGAAGAACAATACCAGACCGATGTCTACTACAAGGGCATGCCAAAGTGTGGTGTTTACCCACCACGCGACCAAAGGCACGACCATGATGATGAGCCCAATTTCAAAACAGCAAGCATGCACAATACGTATCCAAACATTGCGGCGGAAGTGATATTTGCGTTGCAAGACATCAAAGATCCAGTTAAAGACCATATTCCAAAACATAGCCATCCCAGAAATAACGGCGGATAATGCGGCCATCGATAAGGCGGGCTTTTGAGTCATCCACATGGCCAAAGGGGTGGCAAAGGCGATGCCTAATACCTCGAATAGAACAGCATGAAAGACGCGCTCTCTGAGGCCTCGTTGGTAAAGTGCCTGTTCGTTAATAAATTCAAAGTCAGTAGGTTTATTGAGTGTGGAGTGATCTGACTGCATTTTGGACATATTTCTTTAAGTTGCTTAAGAGTGTTTTTTGGCCAGAGCTGTTAAACTGAAATGGTTATTTCACAGGACCTATTGGGTCCAGTCATCGTTGTGTTCAGGATGAGGATCACATTATGAAAATTGCCAAGGGTTTGGGCCGCAGTTTGGCGGCCTTTAGTGTATTGACGTTGATGGCGTGCCAAACAACACCCCATGATGCTACCCCAGCTGAGGATGCACCCGCTGAGACAACCGAGCAAGAGCAATCTGCGACCACAGCGCCGGTTGAGCCCGGGGCCCGCACAGGACAGGGTACCGAAGCCACCGATCAAGAGGTTGAATACAGCCCAATGATGGTGTTTTTAGCTGATTTTGAACCAGTAGATGGTTGGGCAGAGGTGACACTCGACGAAGAAACCACATTATACCTACAACCCGAGCCTAGTTTCACCCGTGATGACTTAATGTCTGTAGAAACTTACTCATCGGATAGTGGAGAGGGGTTGCTGGCATTGATGCTGACGGATACAGCACGTCAGCGTTTAGAAAATATCACCACAGAAAATCCTGATCGTCGTTTGGCGTTGGCTGTGGATGGTACGTTGTTAGCGGTGCCCCGTTATTCTGAGCCTTTAACAAATGGTCAATTGGTATTCATGGTCGGCTCGGTAGAAAATGCTCAAACCGCTGCAGAAATTATTGCAGGCGATGATGGTCGGGCAACGCCTTATAGCGAAGAGCAACAACCTCAATCACAACCCCAACCACAGGTCCAACCTTAAGCGCAAACGCCCTGTATCAAAATCCTCTGATTGGCGTTAAAATGTACGCATTGCGTATATTTTTAGTAGCTTAAGGATAGAATTATGGCGGTTGCTCAACAGGTGTTTTTGCGCGATGCGATGCGCAAATTAAATCTGACCCGAGATATGTTTTCAGCTCGGGTTGGGGTCAAAAGGCGTGCACTAGATTCATGGCTATTGCCCGAAAGTTCTTTGGACTATCGGGCAATGCCTGAGGTGGTGCGTCGTTTTGTGACCGAGATCGTGGAAAATGAGGCATTACTAGAAAAATATGCAGACAGTGCCCCACGACGCGGTAGTTTGCGCGATCGCATCGAGATTAATGGCAAAAACCAGTTGCTATCTGTGGAGCAATTTACCCGTGATAGTGTCGAAGAGCTTTTCTCTTTGGCAGATATCATGCAGCCCATCGCGCGCCGCCAAAAAGTCTCGCGCGTGCTCGAGGGGGCGGTGCTGGGCAACCTTTTCTTCGAGGCCAGCACCCGTACACGGGTGAGCTTTGGGGCTGCCTTTTGCCGTTTAGGTGGGTCTGTGTGTGATACCACAGGGTTTACCTTTTCCTCGATGGCAAAAGGCGAGTCTATCTACGATACGAGCCGAGTGATGGGGGGCTACGTAGATGCCATGGTCATCCGCCACCCTGAGCAGGGCTCGGTGGCTGAGTTTGCAGCCGCTACCAATATCCCCGTAGTCAACGGCGGGGACGGCTCGGGCGAGCATCCCAGCCAAGCATTGCTCGATTTATACACCATCTTGACCGAGTTCTCCCGCCTGGGCAAGCTTTTGGATGGGGCCCATGTGGCAGTGGTGGGGGATCTCAAATATGGGCGTACCGTGCATTCGCTGGTCAAGCTATTAGCGTTGTACCGGGGTTTAAAATTTACCTTGGCCTCGCCTCGCGGATTAGAAATGCCGGCGGACATCATTGAGTCTATGGCCCGACAGGGCAATCACGTGATCGAGCAGACCAATGATCTCAATGAGGGGATCAAAGGGGCAGATGTGATCTATGCCACACGTGTGCAGAAAGAGCGCTTACAGGCCGAGGACATACAAGGCTATAGTCCTGATTTTCAAATCACCCAAGCCCTGGTTGATCGATATTGCGATCAGGATACGATTATCATGCACCCATTGCCCAGAGACAGTCGACCACTGGCCAATGACCTCAGCACTGATCTTAATAAAGACCCGCGCTTGGCCATTTTCCGGCAAACAGATAATGGCATTCCTATTCGGATGGCGATTTTTGCTGTATTAATGGGGGTAGAAAATTTAGTTCAGCATTCCATGCGTGATGTGACTTGGAGCCCACCATCTCATATTGGGCCAGATGATGCCATATTCCATGGTATGTATTAATTAATTTTGTTGTTAAAAAGCGCTTGCATTGCGAGCGCTTTTTTAAGAAAATGAATGTTGAGTTTAAAACTCAACTTAATTTCATTGCGCGGTTTTTCTGGCAGCTATTTGATATGGGTTAAAGAGCGGTCAGATAAAAACAGTCATACTTGAAGTATTTTCCGTGTGATTATCTAGGCACTTCTTTATTTGGATTTGAGCATGTATTCATTTTATCTCAGGGACAAGCAACTCTTACCTATCATTCAAGGAGGGATGGGGGTTGGGATCTCAGCCCATCGATTGGCAGGTACGGTCGCTTCTTATGGTGCAATGGGCACAATTTCCAGTGTGGACTTGCGTCGTCATCACGATGATTTGATGGACCCTGCATCTACCCCAAAAGGTAAAGAAGAGCGCAAGCAAGACATTAATCATAAAAACCTGATTGCTTTAGACCGTGAAATTCGCGCTGCTAAAGAGCTCAGCCAGGGGCGCGGCGCCATCGCTGTCAATGTGATGAAGGCGGTAACCCCTTATCCAGAGTACGTTCGCCAGGCATGTGAAAGTGGGGCCGATGCCATTGTGGTGGGCGCTGGTTTGCCTTTGGATTTGCCCGATTTGACCAAGGACTACCCTGAGGTGGCCTTAATCCCTATTTTGTCTGATGCGCGTGGGGTGCGCGTGGTCTTGCGTCGATGGGCCCGTAACAAGGTCAAGCCAGACGCCATTGTGATTGAAAACCCCAATTATGCAGCTGGGCACCTAGGGGTGACGGATGCCAAGGAAATACATTCAGAGTTTTATGCTTTTGCTCATGTGATCCGCGAGGTAAGAGCGGTACTTGAGCAATTAAAAATAGATCCTGATTCCATTCCAATTATTGCTGCCGGCGGCGTGCATAAGCCAGAGCAGGTCAAAGAGTTATTATCCCTAGGGGCCAGTGCCGTGCAGTTAGGCAGTGCCTTTGCGGTGACCCAAGAGTGTGATGCTCATGAAAATTTCAAAAAAGTCATGGTTGAGGCTCAGCCCGAGGATATTGTGACTTTTAATAGTGTGGTGGGTATCCCAGCACGGGCGGTACGCACGCCGTGGTTGGATGCCTATTTGCACAAAGAGGACAAGCTCCAGTCTGTAGCGACAGAGCGTGATTGCACCGAGGGGTGGGATTGTTTGAGTTTTTGTGGGTTGCGCGACGGGGTGGCCAAGGCGGGGCAGTTTTGTATCAACAGACAGTTAGCCTATGCGCTAAAAGGGGATGTCCAAAGGGGGCTCTTTTTCCGTAGTTCTGAGCCGCTACCATTTGGGGCGGCGATTCGTTCTGTTTCTGATTTGCTCGAATATTTGCTCAGTGCTTTGCCATTTAAAGAGTGGTCCTTCTCTGCGGCTGCCTCATGAGTTGAATTGCTTTAGTGGATTTGAAGCTTTAGCGGATCTGAATATTGGGGACGTAGGCCTTCAGGGTCTGTAATACGTCCTCATTTAAAATCTTCTGCGGTTCATGCGGGGCATAGAGCAGTTCGGGGTCAATACAGCCATCTGTGCGAAAGTTTTGTATCACCCAGTCTTGTACGCCATAGGCGGCGAGGTTTTGGGCCATCTCTAACAAATGTTCTGGCTGATGTAGCCCGCTATGAAGGGTGCTGCGTATTTCATAATCACAGTGACTGTCTAGCAGTAGCGCTAAACTGCGCTGCACCATCTCTATTGGCTGCTGGTGCAAAATAACATCATGATAATGCGCCCAACTGCTTTTTAGATCAAAGCCTACCCAGTCAATATGAGGCAGTATTTCCTTGAATCTGTTGGGATAGGCTCCGGTGGTGTGTAAACCAATTTTAAAGCCTATAGATTTAGCTTCGAGAATGGCGGCTGGCAGTCCGGGATCCATGGTGGGCTCTCCGCCGCTAAAGACAATTGCATCCAATAAGCCCTGACGTTGTTGCAAAAAATCAGTGATGTCCGCCCACTGAGGGGCCATTGGGTGGGGCTGACGCGATTGTAAATGTGGATTATGGCAGTAGCCGCAGCGCCAGTTGCATCCTTGTATAAAAGCAACGCAGACCAAGTGATTGGGATAATCACTGGCACTAAAAGGCACAAAACCACCTAGTTGTATGGCCGTGCGCTGTGGGGTTGTGGTGTTTGTTCGCATCAAAAATCTGCCTTTATTATGTTGGGCGTGGTGGGAAATAGGCCCCGCCCAAACCGCTGCTAAAGTCATTACAGCGTGAATGAGCGGGGGTGGGGAAGCATTGGCTTAAAGAGGGGGTTAATGCGGGTTAATGTTCAACAAAATGCACGCGCTCTTTAAATTCACCTTTTTTGCCGATGTTAAACGAGGAGGTCGGACGGTGGTAGCCCATGACGCGTGTCCACACTTCGCAGCGCTGGCGATCCTCATCTTTTAATGCGGCGGTAGATTGGGCAGTGTTGAGGTTGATGTTTTGCATGATTTCTCCTGATTAATTTTAAAAAGTCATTAAAAGGCAGTGCGGCCCTTTTCAATCAACAGCTGATGCAGATTGAACCGATGCACTGTGTTTGGCTGCGAGGATTTCCTCATCACAGCGCGGGCAAAACTCATGATGTCCTGACAAATAACCATGCTTGGGGCAGATGGAAAATGTGGGGGTGACCGTCAAATAAGGCAGGCGATAGGTTGACAGGGCACGACGAACCAATAATTTGCAGGCTTGGGCGCTAGAAAGCGCTTCTTGCATGTACAGGTGTAGCACGGTGCCCCCGGTATACAGTGCCTGCAGTTCATCTTGTAGGGCCAGGGCCTCAAAAGGATCAGTGGTGTGGTCTACGGGTAGCTGAGTAGAGTTGGTGTAATAGGGGTTTTCTGCGGTACCAGCCTGTATGATGTCGGCAAATCGCGCTCGGTCTAGCTTGGCGAATCTATAGGTTGTTCCCTCGGCGGGTGTCGCCTCGAGGTTATAAAGGTGGCCTGTTTCTTCTTGGAATGTGACCATTTTGGCCCGAATATGATGCAAAAGATCGATGGCCATTTGCATGCCTGGCTCATCCGTAATATCGTGCGCGTCGTCTGTGAAATTGCGGATCATTTCATTGACCCCATTGACGCCAATGGTTGAAAAATGATTACGGAGACTGCCAAGATAACGACGTGTATAGGGGAAAAGCCCTTGTTCCATCAATTCAGAGATGGTGGTACGTTTTTTTTCAAGGCTATTTTTTGCCATCTCCATCAGCTCGTCAATCCGCGCGTAGAGTGCGGATAAATCATGTTTGTAGAGATAGCCTAAACGGGCACAATTAATGGTCACTACGCCTAGGGAGCCGGTCTGCTCTGCTGAGCCAAAGAGGCCATTACCACGTTTGAGTAACTCGCGTAAATCTAATTGCAGTCGGCAACACATTGAGCGCACCATATGCGGCTCAAGATCAGAGTTCACAAAATTCTGAAAATAGGGCAGACCATATTTGGCCGTCATGGCAAAGAGTAAGTCAGTATTGGGGCCCTCCCAGTCGAATTCTTTGGTGATGTTATAGGTAGGGATAGGAAAGGTGAACACTCGTCCTTTGGCATCGCCAGCGAGCATAATTTCTATAAAGCAGCGATTAATGAGATCCATTTCCGCTTGAAGCTCGCCGTAGGTAAAGGGCAAAACCTCACCCCCGATGAATGGCTGTTGATTGGCCAGATCATCAGGACACACCCAATCAAAGCTCAGGTTGGTAAAAGGGGTTTGTGTGCCCCAGCGCGAAGGGACATTTAGGTTATAAATAAACTCCTGCATGCACTGTCGCACCTCGCTTTCGTTCATCTGATCTTTGCGAATAAAGGGGGCGAGATAGGTATCAAAAGAGCTAAAGGCCTGTGCACCAGCCCACTCATTCTGTAAAGTGCCTAAAAAATTAACCATTTGCCCCAAGGCGCTGCTTAAATGTTTGGGGGGCGCAGACTCGACCTTATTGGGAACGCCGTTAAACCCCTCTTGGAGCAGGTTGCGCAACGACCAGCCGGCGCAATAGCCCGAAAGCATATCCAGATCATGAATATGTACATCGCCCTCGCGGTGGGCGATACCAATGTCTGGATCATAGATATGGTTTAACCAATAGTTGGCAGTCACATTGCCGGCCATATTAAGAATGAGTCCACCCAAGGAATAGCCCTGATTGGCGTTTGCATTGACACGCCAATCACTGCGGTCCAGGTATTCTTCAACTAGCTGCTGTACATTGACTAGGGTGGGGGAGTCAGTGGCGTGCT
>JAJYTK010000288.1 GCA_021793095.1 Pseudomonadota bacterium | reverse complement strand
TAACCCTTATACCTCTCAAGCATCTTTCGCTAGCCCCTATAAACCCGAAACCACCTCATAAATCAATGAACTAATGAGAAGAAGCAATCGATATTCCGAATGAGGTTTTACAGCAAAGTAATCATTGGCAGAAAGTTTAGTAAATTTAAACCTCGGAAATGTATACCATCCTCTTATCTTCCCGCTGCATTCAAACTGTATGGTTTAGCCTAAACCAGCCAAAAAAATAGGCAGCACTTGAGCTGCCTATGTAAATTTCGTAGAGATGTTTTTTAAATAATAAAAGGCGTCAGGTACACAGCCATCAAGAATGCGGTTACAAAACGCATAAAAATACCCACCAAAACAGCGGCAATGGTCTCTTTCTCGGTGAGATCCGAGTTTTCAGCCCAAACTACTGGTATTTGGCCAAATACAGCTGACAATGGTAATCCAGATGATGCCAATACAAAGGACCCAACTACTAATGAGGGATCAATGTTTTGCGCCATGCTTTGCAATTCACCCATCGCTAATGTTGGACTCACTAGGATTGATAACAGCCCCGTGGCTGGCTCAATATTGATCGAGAGCAGACTGGCCTCAAGCCAGCCACTGAATGGCTGCCAGATCCCAGTGTAATCAAGAATTCCAATAAAAAAATAAACCAACGCCACTGCCGGTATTAATACGAGAAGTAGCAATTCCACCCCTTCTTTGGCGGCTTTGAAAAGCACTGTTGAAAAATCATCTGTAGGCGTGAAACGGGGCATCTTCAACAGATCTTTATTTTTAACATTCCTAAAAATAGTTAGAGATAAAATCCAGGGTGAAAGAATAAGAGGCATAAAAACCGCTATGACAACCACTGCAAATACGTTAACCCCAGAAAAGGTGAGTGCGACTACACCTAACATAAAAGTAGAAAAAGATTGCTGCGATTGCACCATAGTTGCAACTGCTATTTTTTGCTCATCTCGGGTTGCTCCCGCCTGCCGCAAAATAGATCCGGAGATTCGTCCAGCAGCGTTTATATCACCGAAAATGTTGTACACGCTCGGTATGATGACGGCAGGGTTGATTTTTAAAAACCGCATCATTGGGACGAAAACTCGCATCATGGCATCCGTAAACCCTAAGCGCTCAAAAGTACGTCCCAAAATTACACTAATGATTACAGCGATTCCTACTGGGCCTGTTAAGAAAACATCCACAACAACAGGTTGTACGGAATCAATTAATATATCAAAACCATTTGCTAAAATTCCCGGTGAAATTAATAAAGTCAAAAGGCCTATTCCCAAAAGCCCAAGCCCTATCACCTCAATACGCTCTAAGCCACGTCGTTCGCTTACATCTGGCGATGTCACGTCTCCTGCTTGCGTTACTACAGTTTCTGGTTTCATCCCTTGTCCCCTTATTAAGCAAATTCGGTAGGCAAAGTAATCTGATTTTTACCTAACAGATGTGCTTCTGAAAATTTTTCAGTATAGTTTTGTAGTTTTTGATTTCCGACTTGGCGCACTGGCGTCGACGTTACCCGCTCCCTAAAGAGCACCACCTCTACATTAGGCAACAATCTCTGCAGGGCGCGTGCCAATGGCATACCGTTTTCCAATATTTCTAGAACATGGCTATTTCCCACCAAAAATTTAAGTCCCAATTCCTTTGCTTGCCTAATTAACTCATGCCCCTCATAAACCCTACTAATCGATGCTACGACAGTATCTACCTCCGGGTTTTCTGCCACAGCTTGTCGCATTTGCTGTGCAGTGAAGCCAGTGTGAGGAAATATATGCAAAATTCCGTTAATTTTTTCATTTGGATCTCCTGCCATTATGCGCCCCTTAGTAACCAGGCTGACGTCTATTATTTCCTCTGAGCCCTTAATACTTCTCTCTGAGCCAAGCAACTCCTCCTCTTTATCTAAACCCATAAAATCATTTAAACGGCCTAGAATATCGTTCATGTTATTAACACCCTCAATCGGGCGACCAACAAACATAACGTTGCCGTGCTCGCCACCATAAGCTATATCTGATTTATAAACTTGGTGTCCATGCAAATAAGCAATGCCAGGATGAAGCCCATGAAAAGCTTCATGGCATTCAAAAACCGCGATTTTGTATAAATCCAAATAATTTTTTAAGGTTACACCGCCGCAGCTTGCGGCATCAGCGACTGGATGATGCGCAACAATCGCATCAACATCGGTGGCTCCTGCTAGCTCAATACCCAACTCTGTCATTGTCATACAGACTGCGATTTTTTTGATCTCTTTATCACGCGGACCATATACCAAAGAAGGGATCTCTAATACCTCTTTTCCGTAAATACCAGATGATTTCATAATGACAAACGGATGGTCTCGCTCATTTTGCACATGTTCCGCAGAATCGATCATGCGCCCACCTGTAATTACGTCCAAGGCCTTGAGTACGTCTACTGCTGTTGTCACTGAATCCTCCTTTCAAAAACAAAAAAGCCGACACTCATCTACAGTATTACTGAGATGAAAGTGTCGGCG
>JAJYTK010000287.1 GCA_021793095.1 Pseudomonadota bacterium | reverse complement strand
GGCGATGATAAATTACGTCATCTGGTTCAGGAGGCCATAGATGCAGGTTTTAAGCATATTAAATTAAAGGTAGGGCGTGATTTAAATGATGATATACGGCGATTAAAAATCGCTAGGGAGGTCATGGGAGAGGATTGTCATTTAATGATTGATGCGAACCAAGTCTGGGATGTAAATCAAGCCATTGACTGGCTGGACAAACTCGCATTTGCCAAGCCGTGGTTTATCGAAGAACCAACCAGCCCTGATGACATCGCAGGGCATAGAAAAATCCGACGAGCGATGCAGGGCAAAATGCAGGTTGCCACCGGAGAGATGTGCCAGAACCGAATTATGTTTAAACAATTCATCATGGAGGGGGCTGTTGACGTGGTACAAATTGACGCCTGCCGACTTGGTGGGGTCAATGAAGTATTAGCTGTCATGTTGATGGCGGCCAAATACAACCTCAAGGTGTGCCCACACGCGGGTGGGGTTGGGCTCTGTGAGTATGTGCAGCACCTATCTATGATTGATTATTTGTGTATTTCAGGCAGTAAAGACGGGCGCGTGATCGAGTTTGTCGACCATTTACATGAGCATTTTTTAGATCCTTGCCGCATTGAAAATGCTGCCTATATGCCACCTACCAAGCCAGGATACTCAATAGAAATGAGGCCTGAGTCCATTAAACAATATGAGTATATCGATGAAAACTAGGAGACAACGATGTTTAAATCAAAATTATTTGCAGCAGCCATTTTGGCTACTAGTGTAGTTACTGTGCCCTTAGCTGCGTCTGCAGCGCCTGTCACCATTAAGGTAGCGTATGAAAATCATCCGGGTGAGCCCACTGACAAGGTAATGAATTATTGGGCTGACCTGCTCGAAGAGCGAAGTGATGGTGAGATCATTTTAGAGTTATATCCTAGCTCTCAGTTAGGCTCAAAAGGGGATGTGATGGATCAGGCCATGATGGGTATGAATGTGGTGACCATCACTGATGTAGGTTTTTTGGCAGATTATGAACCTGATTTATCTGCTTTATATGGGCCATTTTTAGCAGAAAACAGTGAAAGCCTACTAGAGATTTATGAAAGCCCTTGGTTTGAGGAAAAAAATCAAGCATTAAAAGATCAAGGGGTGCATTTGGTCATTACAAATTACAATTACGGCGATCGCCATATTATTGCCAAAAGTCCCATTCGCACACCAGAGGATCTTCAGGGTTTAAAAATCCGAGTGCCAGATAATCCAATACAAATCAAAGCTTTTGAGGCGATGGGCGCAACGCCGACACCTATGCCCCTAGCTGACGTTTACCCTGCCTTAACTCAAGGTGTGATAGATGGAGCTGAGAACCCTTTGAGCGTTTTATACGGTCAAAAGTTACATGAGCCTGCAAAATACTTGTCTCTCATTAATTATTTAACAACCGTAGCTGTATGGATGGGGGGAGAGGCTTTCTTTAGTACTTTGCCCGAAGAGCAACTGCAATTAATTCATGAAACCGGCTATGAAGCAGGTCTTTACAGCCAAGAGCTTGCTAAAGAAAGCGAAGAAGAATTTAAAAAACTGATGCAAGAAGAAGGGGTAGAAATTATTGAGCCTGATCGTGAGGCTTTCAAAGAAAAAGCCATGCAGGTCTATGAGCAATTCCCCGAATGGTCACCAAACTTATATGAAACTTTGCAAGAACAGCTGAAATAACCCACTGCTTAGCCTCGATACACCACTTAAAACTGCTGTATCGAGGCACCAAAACTACAAAAAGGGAGGCGATCATGGGGCGGTTATTGAATCTAATTTTTGATGTGTTCCTAGGGCTCCTATTAGGTGCATTGGTGCTGATTACTGTTGGTGGCGTATTTATGCGTTATGTGATGAGTTCACCATGGCACTGGACAGAAGAGCTCTCTGGGCTGTTGATGGCGTGGATTGTTTTTATAGGCGTATACAACGCTGAACGCGATCGGGAAAATTTAACGATTGATTTTTTTGTTCAGATATTTAATAAACATACCCGAAAGCTGATCGCAATAATAATTACTTTAGTTTCAGTTTTTTTGCTTTTTTTAACTGCTTATTGGGGTTGGGGCCAGGCTGAAGCTGTTCAATTAAGAAAAACAAGAATAATGGGCATTTCTTTGTTCTGGCTTTATTTGCCAGTAGTCATTGGCTTTTCTGCAACCGCATTGCTTTTGTTAAGACGCTTAGCCAAAGGTGCAGATGATAATTGAACAGGAGAGAGGCAATGAGCTGGTTATGGATAGTTCCTTTGATGTTTGGCCTGATGCTCTTAAATATGCGCATCTATCTAGCGATGTTTGCGGCAACCCTAGTTTATTTCATATTTTTTAATAATCTGCCGCCGGGCATTTCAGTCCAACGTTTGGTTGCCCCCGCACAAAATAGCACCTTGCTGGCCATTCCATTTTTCATTTTGTTAGGCACTTTACTTTCCCATACTGGGGTTGCGCAACGTATATTGCATCTGGCTAACTTATTAGTAGGGCGATTTCGTGGTGGTAT
>JAJYTK010000286.1 GCA_021793095.1 Pseudomonadota bacterium | reverse complement strand
ACACAACCTTCGCGAATATATACATCACGACCTACCAACTGAAGAGGGCTGTATGGCTCAACCCCTTCAGTGGGAGTGGTCGTTGAATACTGGAAAAACAGAGGTACGATCTGTACCAACCCAGCAAAAGAAATGACCAAGATACTTAAAACGATGAGCAACCCAACGTTTGTCTCAATGGTCGCATGGGAAAAAAACTTTTTCTTTTTTGACATGCTATGCCTCATTCCGTAACCGCTGCGGGACCAACATTAGCAGGGTCCAGTGCATCGGGGTTTTCAAGCGGTACAACAGGGTTGACCTTCTTCTGACCCACGATGGTGATAAAGGTGTTATATGCCATCAAAAGCATACCTATTAAGAACAGCGCACCGCCCAAAGCACGGATAGCGTAGAAAGGATAGGTTGCTTTCAGGCCCTCGATAAAGCTATAGGTCAGCATGCCATCGGGGCTCACTGCACGCCACATCAGCCCCTGCATCACGCCGGCAATCCACATGGCTGCGATATACAATACAACCCCTAAAGTAGCCAGCCAGAAGTGCAGCTCAACCAATTGTGGCTTTGCCATACTACGACGGCCATACAGGCGGGGAATCATGTAGTACAAGGAACCAAAGGTAATCATGGCCAACCAGCCCAAAGCGCCAGAGTGTACGTGCCCTACAGTCCAATCAGTGTAGTGAGACAGGGCATTTACCGTACGAATGGCCATCATCGAGCCTTCAAAAGTGGACATCCCGTAGAAAGACAAGGCGACCACCAAGAACTTGAGGATGGGGTCCGTGCGCAAGCGGTGCCATGCTCCGGAAAGCGTCATGATACCGTTGATCATCCCCCCCCAGGAAGGCGCCAAAAGAATCAATGAAAACGCCATCCCAAGCGACTGAGTCCAGTCAGGCAAGGACGTATAGTGCAGATGGTGTGGACCGGCCCACATATAGGTAAAGGCCAACGCCCAGAAGTGCACAATCGATAGGCGGTACGAATAAATGGGACGTTGCGCTTGTTTGGGCACAAAGTAATACATCATTCCCAAAAAGCTCACCGTCAAAAAGAACCCTACCGCGTTGTGACCATACCACCACTGTACCATCGCATCCTGTACACCGGAGTACATGGAGTATGACTTCCACATCGAGACTGGAATCTCGAGGTTATTAAAAATGTACAGTACGGCAATTGTCAGGATGAAAGAGCCGTAGAACCAGTTAGCGACATAAATATGACGCACCCGACGCTTTGCCAAAGTACCGAAAAACACAACGGCATAGCCTACCCAAACTAGGGTAACGAGAATATCAAGAGGCCACTCTAGTTCTGCGTATTCTTTAGTCGAAGTAAAGCCCATGGGCAGAGTGATCAGAGCACCCAACATGGCTAACTGCCAGCCCCAGAATGTAAATCTAGCGAGCATCGGACTAAAAATACGCGTCTGACAGGTACGCTGTGCGACATAATATGACGTCGCAAATAACGCACTACCGCCAAAAGCAAAAATGACCAGGTTAGTGTGTACTGGCCTGATACGACCGTACGTCAACCATGGGATTTCGAAGTTGAGCTGCGGCCAAATAAGCTGCAGCGCAATGAGTAACCCGACCCCCATGCCAACAACGCCCCAAAATACGGTCGCAATGGTAAACATTCGAACAACACCATAGTCGAATGCCTCAGTGCGAGCGCTGGTCGTTGGTTGGCTGGAAGTCCCTATGTGGACAGCGTCAGTAGTGCCCATTTGCTTCCCCTCTAACAAGTAATGAAAAACCCTTTACTTTACATAGACTACGCACGTAACTCTGTCGCCACAGTCTCACCCCGTGGCGCCTATTGTCAGTAAATATTCTATTTCGTGCGCTATTATTAAGTGCCATTCTACCCTAGGTAAAAACTAAATGACAAAAATCACATCATTTCCCTAGGTGTTTTAAACATCAACAAATCAATGCTTCTTGACCTCTGAGTTTTTGGCCTCATCCGTAGTGTTAGGGCGCTCTGAATTTTGTGTGTCTTCTTGGGCATCCACACTATCATCATCGCGCAAAATAGATTTGCCGGCTGAGTCCAAATCTTCGAACTGGCCCGAAAAAATTGCCCACCACAGCACCACGCCAATCACAAGCACAAATAAAATGCTGATAGGCAGCAACAGTAACAGCGATTCAAACATAACAGATTAAACCAGCGAATGAGGTGCTGCTGCGTGACCTACGCGCACACGCTGTCGGTAAACACGTATCGAATTGATCCCCACAGCAATAGAGGATACGAACATCGCAATCGCAGCCAGCCAGGGCTGTACCAAACCAACGGCAGCCAAGGGGGTCATCAAAAAATGCCAAGCAATTGAGCCGTGCAAATTTTGCAATGAGATCTTGCGTGTATTTTCGACCAACTCTTGAACCTCTGTCTCGCGCTGAGCGGGGCAAGCGCTCAAGCCTGATTGGGCGGCGGCCACAGCTGTTGGCACTGCCATGGATAAAGCACAAGGGCAACTCATGACGAACAAAGCCAC
>JAJYTK010000285.1 GCA_021793095.1 Pseudomonadota bacterium | reverse complement strand
AGACAAAACTTTTCTGCCCTTTGCCCTCAATTATGAATTGCCTGATGCCTACACCGAGGTCATCAGCCGTCCCCAAACAGACGGTGATGGCGCTGATGCGGCGACAGCCACACAGGCTGATTCAGAGGATGCCCTGACGTCTACTGCATCCAGCAGCGTTGAGGCCACCATCCAAAACTCGCTGAGCAGTGAATTTGAGTTTTCTGACTTGGGCAAAATGGAGGGCTCGCCCCTGTGGGTACGCATCTGGAAGAGTAAGACCGCTGCCATTGCTGGGCTGGGCTTGATGCTGATTGCCTTGACCGGGATCTTCTTTTTCCAAGATCGCATTGTGAAATACGAGCGCACCTACGACCGCATACGGACGGTATACCTGACCATTACCCTCATTTGGTTGGGCTGGATAATGACGGCGCAACCCTCGGTGGTCAACGTATTGACCTTTACCACTGCCTTGCGTGAAGGCTTTTCGTGGGAGGCTTTCCTCATTGACCCATTGATCTTCATGCTGTGGTGTGCCATTGCCATTGCGCTGATTTTCTGGGGTCGAGGGGCATTTTGTGGCTGGCTCTGTCCTTTTGGGGCCCTGCAAGAGCTGACCAACAAAATTGCCAAAGCCCTCAAAATCCCCCAAATCAAAGTGCCTTGGGGACTGCACGAGCGTCTGTGGGCCATTAAATACATCATCTTTTTAGCTCTTTTTGCTGTCTCACTGGGCTCACTGGCATTAGCCGAGGTCTTTGCCGAGGTCGAGCCATTCAAAACAGCGATTGTCCTGCGCTTCATGCGTGAGTGGTGGTTTGTGTTATTTGCCGTGCTGCTGGTGGCTGCCAGCCTCTTTATTGAGCGCTTTTTCTGCCGCTACCTATGCCCGCTGGGCGCAGCGCTGGCCATCCCCGCAAGATTGCGCATGTTTGATTGGTTGAAACGCTATCGCGAATGTGGCAACCCCTGCATGCACTGTTTCAACGAGTGCCCCGTCGAGGCCATTCACCCCGAAGGGCACATTAACCCCAATGAGTGCATTTCCTGCTTGCACTGCCAGGTGCTCTATCATCACGACCGCAAATGCCCCGTGATGATCAAGAAACGCATTCATAAAGAGAAAAGGGCGGCAGCCGCCAAAAAAATGCCGACGGTTAGACCTCGCGAGGTACCCAACCGCACGGCGAAACCTACCCCCTTGAATTAAACATACATCCTTTAACTGAAATTAAGGAGTTTATGATGAAAAAAGAAAAGACAACCCAAGATTTACAGGCCCCCGGTCGCCGCGCCTTATTAGGCGGGGCGGCGGCAGGTGCGGCCGGTTTGACGGTGGGCGGGGTGCTGGGCGCTCGCACAGGCGTTGGTATCCCCGCAGCGCATGCTCAATCTAAAAACGAGGCCAGCTCTGCTGAGGTCCCACCCGGTGATTTAGATGAGTACTATGTGTTTTTCTCCGGCGGTCAAAGCGGTGAACTGCGCATCGTCGGCCTGCCCTCTATGCGCGAGCTCATGCGTATCCCTGTGTTTAACTACTGCGGTGCGACTGGCTGGGGACAAACCAACGAAAGTCTGAAAATTCTGACCGAAGGGCTCACCCCAGAAAGCAAAAAGTATCTGGAATCCATTGGCGAAAAAACCTACGTCAACGGTGACCTGCACCACCCGCATATGTCCTTTACGGATGGCACCTATGACGGCCGTTATCTGTACATGAACGACAAGGCCAATACCCGGGTGGCACGTATCCGCTGCGATGTCATGAAGCCCGATAAAATCATTGAGCTCCCCAACCAGCACACTGTGCACGGCCTACGCGTACAAAAATACCCCAAGACCGGGTACGTATTTTGTAACGGTGAAAACCGTGTCCCCATCCCCAACGATGGCACCACAGCCCATGATATCGATTCTTATCGCTGTATCTTTACTGCGGTTGATGGCGAAACCATGGAGGTGGCTTGGCAGGTAATGGTGGATGGTAACTTGGATAACGTCGATGCCGACTACCAAGGTAAGTATGCCTTTGCCACCTGCTATAACTCAGCCGAGGGCGTCACCCTGGCCGAAATGACCTCTACCGAGCAAGACTGGATTGTGATTTTCAATCTAAAACGCATCGAAGAGGCGGTCAAAAACGGTGAATTTGAAACCATGGGCGGTGTTCCTGTCATTGATGGACGCGGTGATAACCCCTACACCCGTTATGTACCCGTACCCAACAGCCCGCACGGTATTAACACGGCTCCGGATGGCATTCACGTGGTGGCCAACGGCAAGCTCTCACCCACCGTCACGGTCTTTGATGTCCGTCGTTTTGATGATCTCTTTGATGACAAAATTGAGCCCCGCGATACCGTGGTAGCAGAGCCTGAATTGGGTCTTGGCCCCTTGCATACAGCTTATGATGGCCGCGGCAATGCCTACACCACCCTCTTTATTGACAGCCAGATCGTCAAGTGGGATATCCAAAAAGCCATTGATGCCTTTAATGGCAAGGATGTGGATCCCATTATCCAAAAATTGGATGTCCAG
>JAJYTK010000284.1 GCA_021793095.1 Pseudomonadota bacterium | reverse complement strand
ATCAGCCTGATCGGCAGCCCTTTGAGCGTGCCGATAGCGGCGCCCCGTCGCTCGATCCCAGCCCAAGAGACGAGCGCTCTGGGATCCCCATGGGCAATGATGAAATTTTACAAAGCCCTGAGCCTGATCCATCTGCCGAGCCCATGCCTGTACCGGGGCCCGGGGGGCCACAGCCAGATCCGCAAACCAGCCCCCAGCCTGATACCGGCCCTGCGCCACAAGACCCCGGGACACCGCCTCCCCCCGATACCGAGTCGGGCCCTGCTGATGCAGGGAGTCCTGCACCTAGTGATACCCCCGCGCCAAGCACGCCACCACCCAGTGCGCCGCCCGCACCTGCGGGCCCTGAAAGCGCACCCCCACCGGCTGATCCCATGCCCGGGGGCGCACCCGGCCCCATGCCTGGTGCAGGTGCTGGCCCCATGCCCTGATGATTTTTTACTCTTAACTGCGAGGATGAATTAACACATGAAAGTAGCGATTACAGGCGCCAATGGCCGCATGGGCAAAATGCTCATCGAGGCCGTACTCCAAAGCCAAGACATGCAGCTGTGCGCGGCCTTGGTTCGACCAGGTGATGCTGCAGTTGGTACCGACGCCGGTGCCTTCCTTGGGCAGCAGACCGGCATTTTACTGACGGATGACTTAGCCGCGCTCAAAGAGGCTGACTGCCTCATCGATTTCACCTTACCCGAGGGCACCATGCGACACCTGGCTGCCTGTCAAGAGTACGGCACCCAGTGCATTATCGGCACCACCGGTTTTTCCACCGAAGAGCGCGCCGCGATTGCACGCGCGGCCGAGGACATTGCCATCGTCTTTGCCCCCAATATGAGCATCGGTGTCAATATCACTTTAAAACTGGTAGAAATCGCTGCGCAACTCATGCAAGAGGGGTTTGATGCCGAGGTTTTCGAGGCCCACCACCGCAACAAGGTTGACGCCCCCTCGGGCACTGCGTTGGCCATGGGTGAGGCCATCGCCCGCGCATGGGGCCAAGAGCTTGATGAGATTGCAGATTGGGCCCGCCATGGGGTGACTGGCGCACGTCAAGATGGCCGCATTGGTTTTTCTGTGGTTCGTGGCGGCGATATTGTGGGCGATCACACTGCCTATTTTTGCGGCCCCGGCGAGCGCATTGAAATCACACACCGCTCTAACAGCCGTGCCACCTTTGCCCAAGGCAGCTTGCGTGCTGCCCGCTTTTTAGCGGATAAAAAAACGGGGCTCTACACCATGCACGATGTGTTAGGTCTTTAGGCGTCTACTCTATTTCGCTCAATAGTGACGCGCTAAAAACCCACTAAATAACCACCGGCTCTTGCTCTAATTGCAGGCCAAAAAGGGCCTGCATATCTGTTTGTATTTGAGTCACCAAGCGGTCAACATCAACCTTGGCCGCTTGGCCCTTTTGGTGGTTCACCAGCACTAGCGCTTGGTTTTTGTGCATGCCCACTGGGCCCACGCAACGCCCTTTCCAACCCGCCTGATCGAGCAACCAGCCTGCCGCCAGCTTGAGCGTATCGGGCCCATGGGGGAACGCCCGCAACTCAGGCCACTGAGCACGGATCTGCGCTGCCTGCTGTGCGGATACGATTGGATTTTTAAAAAAGCTGCCGGCATTAGGTAACAACGCGGGATCGGGCAGCTTTTCCTGGCGAATGCGGCATACAGCCTGAAAAATAGCAGCGGGCGTGATCTCAGCACCTAACTCAGGGGCCTGTTGTAAATCAGGATAATCCAACACGGCTTGCCACCGTTTGGGAAAGGCAAACCGCACCTTGAGGATCAACCAACGGCCGCGTTTTTGTTTAAAAATGCTGTCTCTATAGGCAAAGGCACACTTTGCTTTTGGTAATCGTACGATCTCACCAGTCTGCCAGTCTAACGTCTCTACCCAGACCACAAAGCGCTCTACCTCAACCCCGTAAGCACCTATATTTTGCATCGGTGCGGCCCCTACCGTCCCCGGAATCAGAGCCAAATTTTCCAGCCCATACCAACCCTGCTGTAAGCAGTGTTGTACAAAATCATGCCAGCACTCACCTGCCTCGACCTCCACATAATGAGCCTGCGCATCTTCTTTGACCAACTGGATGCCGCGCGTACGGATGGCGACCACTAAGCCATCGACGTGTGGATGAAAAACAATATTGCTGCCACCTGCCAGTACATGCACCTGCTCGTACTCAGCCGCGGTGCGTAACAACGCGGGCAGCTGAGTGCGGTCGTCCAACCAAGCCAGCGCCTGTGCACGCGCATTCAGACCTAAGGTATGTAAAGGCTGTAAATCTACATCGGGGGTTATTTTTATCATCCCATTGTTCTCTTTAAATCTTTGTAGGCATACGATAACAAGAGCCGAGGCTGCCGAGTAGACACCCGAGACGCCAACCGCCTACAAAAAACCACAATCACTGGCTAAAACGCGTAGGCCACTCTTGACAGCTTTTTAAATTAGCTATATAGTTTATTCTTTATTTCGCAGGTGGTCAGTGACCCCGCCCTTGTGGTTAATATG
>JAJYTK010000283.1 GCA_021793095.1 Pseudomonadota bacterium | reverse complement strand
CCGATCTGAACAATGGCGCGCTTGGCAGAAAATAAGGGTTCGGTTAAGGCATTAAGCACTGCCTGCGCTTGGGTGGCGGCAAAGCTATGCTGCGCATCGGGTAAAAGCATAACAAAATTATCACTGCTGGGCCGCGCCAAGATATCTTGGGGACGTAGCAAATTAGCCAGCCGATCAGTGATCTCTTTCAGTAATAAATCGCCGACGTGGTGTCCGAGCCCCTCGTTGATGTTTTTAAAATGATCAAGATTGATCCACAAAATAGCAATGTGGGCTGACTGCTTGAGTTTGTGATTGAGTAACAGTATGAGCCTGTCTGAGTTGGGCAGACCGGTCAAGCGATCAAAATTAGACACCCGCTGGAGCTGTGCGGCCACTCTTTTGCTTTCTGTGATGTCATTTTCAATGACCAAATAGCTGTAGACTTTGCGATCATCACTCAATATAGGATAGAAGGAAGAGTCCACTGTATATGTTTTGCCTGATTTAGTGATCCGTTCAATTTCCCCTTGCCAGATATTTCCTGCTTGTATCTCGTCGCGTATGTGTTTTTGCAAATCTACAGGCGTGCGCGGTGAAAACAGCATGGTTGAATAGCTGCCCTTGACCTCATCAAAGCGGTAACCAGTGGCTTCTTTAAAGGTGTGGTTAATGAATTGAATGCGAAACTCTTTGTTTAAAATAAAAATTATTGATGGGGTTTGATCCACTGCCTGCGAGAGAAATTTAAGTTTTTCAGTTTCTACTATACGATCAGTAATATCGCGTGCAATGACGATATAGCGTTCATCTTCTTGTGTTTTTCCTGTCAGAAAAGAAACCGATAGCTCAAACCAGCGCTTGCCTTGTTGGGGGGGCTCGGCCTCGATAATATGGTTACGCGACACCCCATGCTCTTTGGCTTTTTTTAGGCTTTGCCAGTAAATCTCAGCACTTTCCGGCCCCAGCATTTCATCGAGGTTTTTGTCGAGATAATCGCTTTTGTTAATGATGGGATGATCGGTGTGGTTATTGTGTATTTCAATGGGGCGCCCGCGACCATCCAACTCTAATATCATGTCGGGGGTGGCTTCCAAAGTGGCGGCTATCCGCTGTTGAGAGTTTTGCAACAAGGTATACGGGCGCAGCACTATCTCATTAAACACAGCTCGATAGAGGATATACACTGCAGTAATCGCGTATATGTGGCTAATGAGGTGGAATAATTCAGCGCTTTGTAAATGCGTGATGCTGAATGCCTGTGCCAGCGTTAATAAGGCACCAGCTACAAAAAAACCTGCAGCGTCAAAGGGTTGATTGATGCTTAGGCGTCTAAAAAGCAATAACGTTGATAAAGCAAACACCCCGAGCAGGATAAAATTGAGTACGTTGTTGAGAGGTACCGTACTGAGCTTTAATTTGAATAGTGCCGGTAAGGCTGTAGGGTGAAAGAATATCAACCAGTGAATAAATCCGATGATGATTGCAAAGGGAATCAGAATGCGTAAAAAATGCCGTGGATTAAATGTTTGACTCCACGGACATAAAGCGATGAGGAGCATGCCCAGCGCACTGAGTAAGCGAGCAAAAAATAATAAGTAGCCTGCGCGGCTGGGGTAGTCTGTCTCAAAGAGGTGGGCTATTTCTGGCTGCGTCAGGGTATGAGAAAAATCAAATACCGCCACACCCAAAAATATAATGCCTAGCGCGACTAGGGGGGTAAATAGTTTGTTCTTGTAAGTGCTGAGGATAAGGGTGAATATTTGGGTGGCCAGAATGATGCTCAGGCCTTGTAGTAAGCTATGCCACAGGAGGTAGTTAGAAACGTTCGTGCCAATACTTTCTGGTAAGGCGAGCCAGAAAACCAAAAATACACACGTGGCAACAGCCAGTAATAGTGCGATGCCACGTCCAGCCAACGGCTGGTGAGAGGGGTGTATCAGCATCTCGAACCTTTGGGGACTGCTTTTTTGTTTAGGATGGGATCCCTGTATTTACTCATGGATCCTTTTATGTGTTGTTACTGATGTTTTTTATCCTAGCACAAGCCCATCCTAGCATAGCTTTGTATGGGCCGGGAGCAGTAGCGTCAAATGCCTTCACATAGCGCAAACAGCGTTTTTGGGTTTTAGGTGGATTTCATTGAGAGTTCTATGCCATCTTGAATATTAAATACCGTTTTATATATAGGATAAAAACTGGCATAAAGCACAGCAAAAACCAGAAAACTCAAGAAGGTCATGACGAAATACGAAAATTCTGAGCCCAGACTGCCTGCTAAAGTGACGGATAAGATATTAAATAGATAATAAATGGCGCCCCAAAATACCCCATAGATAATCATGGGCAACTTATTCCTCCAACAAGCCACCATTGAGTAAAAGAGCGCTTGTTTTAGGGGAATCTGATGCCATCCAACTAAGGCGGGTGCATGCCAAAATAGTATAGACACGATGAGGTAAAGCCCTAAAAAGAGCATGACGGGGGTGCGCACGGCCTGCATTAAGGTCGCGGGATCCACAGATTCTCCGGTGTCGGGCAGTGCGGCACTA
>JAJYTK010000282.1 GCA_021793095.1 Pseudomonadota bacterium | reverse complement strand
ACTGGGTTTATGACGTAAAAAAATCTGTTTCAGGGCCTCGGTATCGCAGATATTGGCCTTGTAAAACACGTGCTGCGGGTGATCATAGACTGCCGCTAGCGCCTGGCGGTTGCCCGCATAATTAAGCTTATCAACATTAATAACCGTATGATTCGTATGCTGCACCAAATGGCGCACCAGTGCTGACCCAATAAAACCCGCACCCCCGGTGACTAATATGGCCATACTTTGTACCTCTGGAATGGTTGATCGTCCTCACAAATTATTAGAATTGTTCACTGTGTCTGCCCGTTCTTCCATCATATACTAGCTACAGTCTTACCAGATTAAAAAAACAACGCCAAAAACACCTGGTAGCCACTGATTATCCTTAATCTCAGGGAACCATAGACCTATGAAACAATACGCATATTTGCGCCGCTTTTTCTTAGCCACACTCTTCACCGCAGGGATGGCCGTCGCCGGCACCACCAGCGCTGCTGGTTTGGGCGATGCCCTCAAATCCGGGGGCTCAGACAGCAGTTCAAGTAACGGCCTGAGCAAAGCCCTGGGTGGGGGCAGCTCTTCTAAGGGCGGTCTGTCTGCCCTGGGCCTACCCAATCTGAGCTCAGATATGGCAGGCAACGCCGCCGGGGTACTTCAGTACTGCATCGAGCATAAATATGTGGATGCCATGGATGCTGAAAATGTGAAAAGCAAGCTGATGGACAAGGCTGGCATCGGCAGCGAGGAAAAAGATGAGGACTACGAACAGGGCCTGACAGGCATGCTCACGGGTAGCGATGGCCAGAGTTTTGACCTCGAGCGCCTCAAAGGTGATCTCAAGGACAAGGCTTGCGACTATGTGCTCGAGCACGGCGCCGACATGATCTAAGCCCCCTACCCTTTAAAACTCTATAAAAAAAGCCCGTCTGAGCAGGGCCTCAGAATCGGGCTTTTTCTACGCCTCTTCATGGTGCTCAACGCACCGATGAAGGGCACGGCCACTCATTTATAAGGTGCTTTCGGTACCAAAAATCGCCGTTGACTGGCTGGACAAGGTCCCGCCATTACCATGGACCAATGCCAACTCGGCCCCGTCAACCTGGCGCTCACCGGCACTGCCACGCAACTGTTCAATGGCCTCGATGGTAATGAAAATACCATACATCCCTGGGTGAATACATGACAGCCCACCCCCGTTGGTATTGACCGGGAGCTGCCCACCCGGAGCAATGCGACCATCAGAAACGAACGCCCCGCCCTCACCTTTGGCGCAAAAGCCCAAATCCTCTAAAAAGAGGATGGTATTAATGGTAAAGGCATCATACAGCTCGACCACGTCAATATCTTTAGGCCCCACCTTGGCCATTTCATAAGCCAAACGTCCCGACTGTGATGCCGAGGTCACGGTCAAGTCCTGCATCGAGGAAATTTGACGATTCCAAACAGCCGTCGAATTACCCAATAGGTAGACGGGTTTATGGGGAAAGTCTTTGGCCTGATCAGCACGTACCATCACATAGGCCCCGGCACCATCTGTCACCAAACAACAATCCAGTACGGACAGTGGGTCAGAAATCATGCGCGACTCGAGCACCTCATCGATGGTCAATGGATCGCGACGATAGGCAGCAGGGTTGAGTTGCGCCCATTTGCGGGCAGCCACGGCCACCTCGGCCAGCTGCTCGCGCGTGGTGCCGTACTCATACATATGGCGGGCAGCCGCCAGCGCATACGAGGAAATGGGACTGAGCGGATCATAGGGTGTCTCGTAGGGCTGTGGATCCAGCTTTCTACGTGCTGAGGCAATCTCGGCCCGATTTAGAGTCGATGAACGCTGGGTACTGCCATAGCACACCAACACAGCATTGCACTGACCGCTATGCAAAGCATGAGCCGCGGCCTGCAAATGGGCCACAAAACTCGACCCACCGAGCATGGTGCTTTCTATGAAGGTTGGCTTGATACCCAAATGCTCAATCACGGGCATGGCCCACATGGTTGCGCTCACGCTAGCGGTGGCAATGCCATCAATATCCTGCATATTTAAACCGGCATCGGCAACCGCGCGCTGCGCAGCCTGCACCAAAATCTCCATCTCGGTAAAGCCCTCGGCCACGCCTTGACCCGCCTGACCGACCCCTACAACGGCAGTTTTGCCACGCAAATCGATGCTCATGCTTCCTCCTTCGCTGGGGTAAAGACCACCATTGGACCCTCTGCCCCCTCTGTAATCTGACTTTGTACGCGCATGCCAATGGCCACCGCTTCGGGCGCCACCTCATCGACACGGCTCATCATGCGTACCCCCTCATCGAGGTCAATCAGCGCGACATTATAATCACCGCCACGGTCAGGACGTCGGCGTACCACCGTCGTGGAATACACGGTCCCCAGACCACTGGCCGTCTGCCAACGCAATGCCTCGCCCCCACAGTGCGGGCAAAGCATGCGTGGGTAAAAAACGTATTGTTCACATCCAGTACATTGCTGGATGGCCAGTACACCTTTAGCTAAAAGCTGATGGTAGTACTCCTCAGCCCCTATGT
>JAJYTK010000281.1 GCA_021793095.1 Pseudomonadota bacterium | reverse complement strand
CGGTGCGATCAGGGTTGAGTACTGCAAAACTGATTCACACAGCCCTGTCTGACGCCCCATCAAGGGGATAAACCATCACGCCAGCAATGCATGCTCCTCGATATACTCACGCACCGCTTGCGGCTCGGCATCGACCACGGTGACATGCTGCGGCAAATCGAGCAATTGCTGTAAATGCCGCGGCACTGGGGCTGGCTCGCCAATCGCCTCTTGGATGGTTTCACCAAATTTAGCCGGAAGCGCCGTTTCTAACACCAGCATCGGCACATCAGGTGATTGATACTGCTGGCCGACAAACACACCGTCTGCAGTATGTGGGTCAATCAGCACGTCGTACTGCTCATGAACCTGGCGAATGGTTTTCAACCGATCCTCGTGGGTGCTCTTGCCACTGCGAAAACCATAACGATCAGTCAACTGACTGCGCAACGCACTAAGGTCAAAATACCCCTTGGTATCCAGCGCGCGCCAGAGTCGGTTGACCTGCCCGGTATCGCGATCGACCAAATCATACACAAAACGCTCAAAGTTAGAGGCCTTGGAAATGTCCATCGAAGGGCTAGAGGTGGCATAGGTTTGATGTGAGCGCCGCGGCTGATAAATGCCCGTACGGAAGAACTCATCGAGCACATCATTTTCATTGGTGGCCAACACCAATTCGTGGATGGGCAGCCCCATTTGACGTGCAATATGGCCGGCTAAAATATTACCAAAGTTGCCTGTAGGGACGGCAAATGACACCGGCTGCATGGGCTCGGTAGTGACGCGTAACCAACCCCAGAAATAATACACTACCTGTGCGGCAATACGCGCCCAATTGATCGAGTTAACCGCACCCAACCGCATTCTTTGCTTGAACGCCAGATCACCTGATAAATGCTTGACGATGTCTTGGCAATCGTCAAACACCCCGCGCACTGCCAAGTTGTGGATATTTTTATCCCGCAAGGTATACATTTGCGCCCGTTGGAACTGGCTCATGCGCCCATCAGGCGAAAGCATAAATACATTAATACGGTTTTTGCCTCTCAATGCATACTCAGCGGCAGAGCCCGTGTCTCCTGAAGTGGCTCCCAGAATATTTAATGTCCGATCTGTGCGCTCTAACTGGTATTCGAAAACTTGGCCCAAAAACTGCATGGCCATATCCTTGAAAGCCAAGGTCGGCCCTTGAGACAGGCCTAATAACGACAGGCCCTCACCCAAGGGTTTTACGGGCACCATCTCACGGCCACTATACAAAGTCGGGTCGTAGGCGGCCTGACACAGACGTGCCAAATCAGCGCGCGGCACATCGGTAATATAAAGCGCCAAAACCTCTAGGGCCAACTCGGCATAGGATAAGGTACGCCATTGCTCGAGCGTCGCCTCACTGACCTGTGGGTAGTGCTCTGGAATCGCTAAGCCCCCATCCGGTGCCAGCCCTTCTAGCAGGATATGACCAAAGGTTTGCGGAGTCATGCCTCCGCGTGTCGAGATGTACTTCATTACAAATGCTCCACCCTTAAGCGCGTCAAATTAGAACGCACAAAATCCAGTCGACGTATTTGCTCGGTCGCCAAGTCAATCGCACCCTCTTGGGCCTGGTGTGTCAAAAAAATAATATCGGTTTCCCCACCGACAGCAGACTCTTGGAACATGGACTCAATAGAAATATCCGCATCAGACAAAATACGCGCCACATCTGCCAACACACCGGGACGATCCTCGACCCGAAGGCGTAGATAATACGACGACAACACCTGAGACATCGGTAAGACCGGCGTATCGGCCATTGCATCTTGTTGGAAAGCCAAATAAGGCACACGGTGCACATGATCTGCGCTCATCAGGCGGGCCACATCAACCAAATCAGCCACCACGGCAGAAGCCGTCGGCAGCTCACCCGCCCCGGCCCCGTAATACACAGTGGAGCCGACCGCATCCCCGTGCACCATCACAGCGTTCATTGCCCCCTGGACATTGGCCAGCATGCTCTCATTGGGCACCAGCGTGGGATGCACACGCAACTCAATCCCTTCTTCGCGTGCTCGAGTAATCCCCAGTAATTTAACGGTATACCCTAAACGCTCGGCATGTGCGATATCCTCAGCGGCCAGTGTGGTAATCCCCTCAACATGAGCCTTATCAAATTGCACTGGAATACCAAAGGCCAATGACGCCAACAAACTGAGCTTGTGCGCGGCATCCACCCCCTCGATATCAAAGGTAGGGTCCGCCTCGGCATAACCGAGCTCTTGGGCATCAGCCAGTGCCTCAGCAAAAGACAGCCCCTTGGCACGCATCTCGGACAACACAAAGTTGGTGGTGCCGTTAATGATGCCCGCGACCCATTGAATACGGTTTGCAGTCAACCCTTCGCGCATGGCCTTGATAATGGGAATACCCCCAGCCACCGCTGCCTCAAAGGCAACCATGACCCCTTTTTTATGCGCAGCAGCGAAAATCTCATTGCCATGCTCCGCCAACATGGCCTTGTTGGCAGTCACGACGTGCTTGCCCTGCTGGATGGCTTCCATCACCCAGTCGAG
>JAJYTK010000280.1 GCA_021793095.1 Pseudomonadota bacterium | reverse complement strand
CAGCCACCACTTTTGTAGGCCGCCTAAAATCACCAAACCTGCCAAGAAAAAGCCCACCATCAAACCCTCGCGGATCAGCAGCGGGTTTTGGTGCTTGGAATAGGCATGGGCGTAGCCCACAAACATCATCAGCATGCCCAGGAACATCACGGGGTGGTGTGCGGACAGCACGATCCCGATCAAGAACACCACATGCACAAACATCACAATCGGAGGCACCGGTGGGCGCTCGCGACGCGTGCTCGGCGGCGTGCTATCGGCATCCTCTTTGAGGGCGCTGCGCACCACCAAGGTGAGCAAGGTCGCATTCACAAACACCGCGATGGCGGCGCGCCAGCCAAAGTGCTGCAACATATAGAGGGTGTCCCACTCAAAGGTGGCAGCCACCATCAATACCGGTGGAGCCGCATAAGAGGTCAGCACCCCACCAATAGAGATATTGACAAACAATACACCGATCGTCAGATATTTAAAGCCTGCACGCCCTGAATGCTGGAAATAAGCATCACGCAACAGTAAAGCAGCCAATGTCATGGCAGCTGGCTCGGTAATAAAAGAGCCCAGCAGCGGCACCACCGACATAATGATGAAGTACATGCTGTACTCGGTGCGTATCGGCAATGCTCGGGCCAAAAACTTGACCACCGCAGTGACCAGCTCGAGGATAGGACGGCTGGCCGCCACCACCATAATGGCAAAGACAAAAGCCGGCTCGGTAAAATTACGCGTGTCCATGTACTCTACTGCTGTTCCAACGCCAATAAAGATGGCGATAAAACAGATCAGTACAAAGGCCCAGACCCCAAACACTGCCTCCACCTCAGAGAGCATATGCCATAGGCCTGAATGAGGACCCCCACGGTTAGCTAAACGCGCAAATACCGGAACGGAAAACGTATGAATAATTGCGATTGCAAACAGTAACGTTGCAACTAATTCCATCGTCGTTGGCATGCATCAACCTTTTTAGTTTTGATTCACGGCTACGTGGCCATAGAGAGACGAGCTAAAGGATACCAAAAAAAATAACCATGTGCTCAAATTTCGGCAACGCCTATCGGGCGACAAAGGCAGCGTTCAGTCGTTAAAATCACGCACCCTTACAGCAAAGTGCCCGATAAGGCGGCCAGCAACAACAAAACCCCCACCGTCATATTGGCCCGAAATAAGCCCAGGCCAAACTCTGGACGTTTGGGGTCAAAACGATGGATTTGCCAGGCGAAATGAACCGCAATCGCGGCCATAAAAATGAAATAGCCCACACTCAGATTCAGCGCATAGCCCGCCCAGGCCCAGAGCACCACAGTGGCCGCATAAAACCCGCCAATCCATTGTTTGCCCTGATCACCAAAGCGGATGGGCGCAGACTTGAGTCCGAGGCGGAGATCATCCTCAATATCGATATAGCCGTAAATCGCATCATAGCCAATCTGCCAGGCCACCGCCCCCAACCACATCGCAACGGCTGCCAACGGCACGGTATTTTGAGTATCTGACCAAGCCATGAGCATGCCCCAATTAAAGGCAATGCCCAGCACCGCCTGCGGCCAATGGGTAAACCGTTTACACAACGGATACACTACTACAAAGGGCAGCAATGCAACCGCCAGCCAACGACTATAAGAGTTAATGGCTAATAACAGCAGTCCCGCCACCACCAGCTGCGCAAAAGTGAACCACAGCGCATTTTTGAGGCTCAGCTGCCCACTGGTCAGCGGTCGAAAGCGCGTGCGCTCGACTTGGTGGTCAAAATCGCGATCAAAAATATCATTAAAACTGCAGCCTATGCCGCGCATCAACAACGCCCCGAGCGCAAAAATAAAGACGCGCCACACGCTGGGCCAGCCGCCAGCGGCCTGCACCAGTGCGGCCAGACAGGGCAATAAAGTGAGCCATGTCCCAACGGGACGATCCAAACGGCACAAACGCGCATAGGGACGCCACGACGCAGGCAAATAATGCTGCACCCAATCGTCGTGGCGCATATCAGAAAGATCGGGGCGTCCTGCTGGACGCCCATCTGTGGAATCAACGGATTTATGCATCATGCGGTTTAGGCACTGAGTTTCGCGGCCTGTTTTGCCTGTTCACGAATCAAACGACCCAAAATAGCAATCCCCTCGCGGATGCGCTCCTCGCTGACGGTCACAAAGCTCAAACGCAGGGTATTGGGCTTGCCATCTTCAGTCGCATAAAAGGGGGTGCCGGGCACAAAAGCCACATGCTCATCAATGGCCTTGAGCAGCAACTGCTCGGCATCAATGCCCTCGGGCAACGTCACCCAAATAAACATCCCACCCTCGGGGCGTGTCCAGACAGCCTCTTTGGGAAAATGCTCGTCCATGGCATCCAGCATGTACTGACACTGTTGCTGATACAAATCACGCACAGCAGGCAAATGTTGTTCAATAAAACCATCCTTGATGGCCTCATAGACCGCCATCTGCCCCAATGTATTGGTATGCAAATCGGTCGCCTGCTTGATTTGGACAAGCTTATCAATGATCTCGCGCGGTGCCACGATATAGCCCAA
>JAJYTK010000279.1 GCA_021793095.1 Pseudomonadota bacterium | reverse complement strand
TACCGCGGTTTCGGGATTGTTACCACTGGCTTTGCGGTTACTCCAAGACAGTCGTCATGATGTAGAGATCAGATTAACCACAGGGTTGACCCATGAATTAGAGAAAGCCGTTATCCGGGGTGAATTAGATGTGGCTGTTGTCTCTGAGCCAGAGGTCGAGCGTGCCGAGCTAGAGTTTTGTCCGATAACGGATGAAACCCTGGTGGTCATAGCCCATAAGTCTGTGCCAGGAGATATAGACTCCGAGATTCTGCTGAACAATCCTTATGTGCGTTTTAACCGTTTGGCCCAAGTGGCCCGGATGATTCAAAGGGAATTTACAAAACGCGATATTGAGGTCAATTCAACCATGGAAATTGACACTATAGAGGGTGTCATAGCTATGGTCGCCAATGGTTTAGGAGTATCAGTCGTGCCTGACAGGGCTGAACTTCAGGAATCCACAAATAAAATACGCAAAATACCTTTTGGCGACCCACCAATTAGTAGGTGCTTGGGTGTGCTGATGCTGCGTAGTAATCCCAGAAGAAAATTTATTGGTTTGCTGTTGCAGTCCCTCAGGGATGCTGCAAAAAAATTACAAAAATAGATTGCTATATTTTAGCAATCAAAAAATTAGGAGAGTGATCTAAATAATAAAAATGATTTAGCTGTATTCAAAATCAAGCTATTTGACTCAATTAAAAAAGGAGACATTATGTGCAACAGAGTCAGGCTGTTAGCTAACGCAGTAAAAAGCGTGATGAGGAAGGGGGGCGCCATCATGGCATTATGCGCCGTAGGTTTCGCAGGCCCAGCGGCAGCAACAAATAGTTGGCCAGAGCGCCCCGTGACAATCATAGTACCATTTTCAGCTGGTGGAGCCACGGATATCGTGGCAAGGCTTATTGGTGCCTCCCTTAGCGAGCAATGGGATCAAAGTGTCGTTGTTGAAAATCGAACCGGTGCAGGTGGGAATATTGGCACAGGATTAGTAGCAAGCGCTAAGCCAGATGGCTACACCATATTAATGGCATCGGGGGCAAACTTAACTATTAATCCTCATCTTTATGACAATCTGTCTTTTGATGTTAGTAATGACTTTGCGCCCATTACTAATGTCGCGACAGGCCCAATGGTGGTTGCAGTATCGGAAACGATAACAGCGCCCACCCTTGCGGACTTTATCAAAGACGCATCCGCTAACCCAGCTCATTACACCATTGGTTCGGCAGGGGTGGGTTCTCAGGGTCATTTGGCGGGCGAGAATTTTCAAGTCGCCGCGGATATAGATCTCGTACATGTACCTTATCGTGGAGAATCAGCAGCATTTGCTGACTTGATGGCAGGCCAAATAGATGTGGTCGTAGGAAATATAGGAGCTGCTTTAGCACCTCTTAATAGTGGTCGGATTCGGTTACTCGCCGTAGCTAGCGAAGAGCCGACAGAACTCTTACCCGATGTACCTATAGCTAGAGAGTCCGGTGCTACGGATTATGTGAACTATGGTTGGTTTGGGTTTGTTGCACCAGCAGGTACCGATCCCCAAATCGTTGACAAGGTTTACTCGGATGTAAAAAGGGTCCTAGAGGATGAAGAGGTGATTAGGCAATTGGCCGAGCTTGGCATGTTAGCACTCGGAAATACCCCAGCAGAGTTCAATCAACAAATAGAACAAGAATCTGCGCAATGGGCACAGATTATTGCCGAAAGAAATATCTCTATTGATTAAAAGATAAGGGTGTTTTTTAATCACTTCAAGGCCTGGTGGTTAGGCCCAAAACTGGTGCAAATACCTCGCCTGGTAGGTTCATTTTAGGGCTAAATAAACTATGAGTTTTTGGCTGCTGATAATTATAGGCGGTATTTGTGCCGGTTTTATTCAAGGGCTATCTGGTTTTGGTTTTGGGTTGGTATCTTTGGCTATTTGGTCATGGGTACTCGCCCCGGAAACCGCTGTGCCTGTAGTAGTCGCAGGTTCCTTGGTGGGTCAACTTTTAGCAACCCGCTCATTAAGGAAAAGCATCGACGTACATAAAGCGACTCCTTTTCTAATCGGAGGTGCCATAGGTTTACCCTTTGGGTTGTGGCTATTAAGCCTGATGTCCCCCCTGTTATTTAAGTTTATTGTGGGGTTATTGCTGTGTTTTTACTGCCTTACCATGCTTTTATTAAATAAGGACAGACAGTGGCCCTGGGGCGGTCGGTTTGCTGACGGCTTCATGGGTTGGCTGGGCGGAGTCTCAAGCGGGTTTGGTGGTATCCCAGGGGCCTTGCCAACACTATGGTGCAACCTAAGAGGTTGGAGCAAGCATCAACAACGTAGTGTGTTTTTATTATTTAATTTATTTATGCACACTATTACATTTGCTTCTTTTTTGGCTTTAGGGTTAATCAACAGAGAAGTTATAAAAATAATAATTGTTGTTATTCCAAGCATATTAATACCAACCGCTATTGGAATACATTTATATAGCCGGTTCAGTGATCAAGCATTCAAATTTGTAGTGCTTTCGATATTGCTTTGTTCCGGGCTACTGCTGGTCTTTGCGACAGTCCCAAAAATAT
>JAJYTK010000278.1 GCA_021793095.1 Pseudomonadota bacterium | reverse complement strand
CTTGGCCACCCTCAAGCAAATGCACTTCTGCACGGAAGTACTTGCGCCCACTGCTGACGTCTTCTTCGTCATCCTCTACGAAGGCCGGCAGCACATAGGCCTGTGGATACACCGCATATACAAAATCGTGCTCCACATCATGCCCAACACGCATAATGACGCCGTGCTCTTCATTTCTATCTAACACCACATCCGAGCCTAGCTTAGAGAGCTCTTCACCGACCTTGACGCAAGCCGGATACACCACATCATCAAGGAAACGCTCGATGTGACGGCGGCGCGGGAAGGTCATGAGATTGCGCATACGACGCTGCCAATCGGCAGAATCACCACCCGTACGTGGGGCCGCATGAAATTGCGTGTGGGTTTCTCTCTTGGTCGTGTCCTGCCGCAGTGCTTTGAGTAGCCCCCAAATCACCACTAACAATACGAATGAGAATGGTAAAGCCGTCGCTAATGTCGCTGTTTGCAAGGCCTGTAACCCATCAGCGAGCAGTAACGCAATGGCCATCACACCCATGCTGATTGCCCAGAACAGGCGCTGCCATACCGGTGTATTGTCATCACCGCCAGAAGCCAACATATCGACCACCAAAGCGCCGGAGTCAGCAGAGGTCACAAAAAAGACCAATACCATCACCACCGCAATGATGCTCACCACACTGGATAAGGGGAACTGCTCAAGAAATGCGAATAAAGCCAGAGAGGGATCCTCAAGAGTGGCCTCTGCGATGGACCATTTGTCTTGGTTCAGCACCATATCAATGGCGGTGTCACCAAATACGGTCATCCACAGGAAAGTAAAGCCGGTGGGCAGCAAGGTCACCCCTAAGATAAATTCGCGAATACTTCTACCGCGAGAAACGCGAGCAATAAACATGCCCACAAAAGGCGACCAGGATAACCACCAACCCCAGTAAAACAGGGTCCAACCCCCTAACCAATCAGTTTTCTCATAGGCATAGAGGTTAAAGGTTTTCTCAACAATCTCTGAGAAATAGCTCCCAGTGTTCTGCACAAACGCCTTAATCAGGAACACGGTGGGGCCCAACAGCAGCACGAATAATACCAGCAGGATAGCCAAAATAATATTCAGCTCAGACAAGCGGCGAATACCGGCATCCAAACCAAGGCCAACCGAGATAGAGGCTAACGCTGTCGCACCGACAATCAATAGCACCTGCACGGGCTCATTGATCGGCAAACCAAACAGTTGATTTAAACCACTGTTGATCTGCACCACACCAAAACCCAAGGAGGTGGCCACCCCAAGTACCGTACTGACGACGGCAAAAATATCGACTGCATTACCAATGGGGCCGTAAATACGCTCACCAATCATTGGATAAAGTGCCGAACGCAGTGTGAGGGGTAAACCGTGTCGATAAGCAAAAAATGCCAAGGTCAAAGCCACAATGCCATAAATAGCCCAAGCATGTAGCCCCCAATGGAAAAATGTAATGCGAATGGCCTCACGTGCCGCCTCAGCCGAACCGGGCTCGCCAACAGGAGGTTGCAAGGTATGCATTAAGGGCTCGGCCACCCCAAAAAACATCAAACCAATCCCCATCCCTGCTGAAAATAACATCGAAAACCAAGTGATGGTGTTGTACTCAGGGGTACTGTGATCGGGGCCAAGCTTGAGATCGCCAAAGCGACTCAGCATACAAAAAACAGTCACCAATAAAATAATGGCGACTGTTAAAATATAAAACCAACCTACATCATCAATGATCCATGTTTGGACGGCAGTAAAGAGTTTTAGCATTGGCTCTCTAAGAACTGTGACCAATACTGCCAAAAATAAAAGGATGGAGCCGGAGCCAAAAAATACCGGTCCACTTATTTGAAATTTAGATTTAGTATTTGTGGGTTCAGCCATTGATATAAAGTGTCAAATGAAAAAACGTTACCGCCCATCATATCAATGACTTGAGGCTCTGGCTGCGAATTGGTAAGCAAAAACTGTAAATTTTTGCGCTGAAAAAACAGTTTGCTACTTTTGGATCCCAATTGATTCTAAGTGTGACCTCAAAGAGGCGGCTGATAACTCTCCTAACCGGCTACTCACAATACGCCCTTTCGAGTCTAAAAATAAAGTAGCAGGTAAACCCTTGCTGGCAACGGCCTGCCCAGATAATGCGTATTCATCCAGCCATAGATTTTGCAAATTTAGGCCTTGCTCATTGAGAAATTTATTTATTTCAGCAGCAGTTTCACCTTGGTTTATAAATACGAAATTTACATTTTTGTACGTATTTTGTGCCTTTTCCAACACAGGCATTTCTCGTCGACAGGGTGGACACCAAGTAGCCCATAGATTGATAACCGTTGGTTTGCCTTGATACTGAAACGCATGATCCCAATCCTCACTGGCCAGTGGTGACAGTTGCTCTAAATGGGCCATTTCAAACCAATTAGGGAGGTTCTTTTGCCAAGGCTGCAGCCATAATAAACCCATGCTGATCACCACAGTCGCCGTGCCCAGCGCCCATGCCATGCCTCGAAAAAGCGCACGCTGCCGCAAAAACAGCCACAATAGCGCCAGGCCATACACAATCAAGGCTGCCGGCCAA
>JAJYTK010000277.1 GCA_021793095.1 Pseudomonadota bacterium | reverse complement strand
CGAGCTCGGCGTGCCCGATGAGGTGATTGCTGATGCGTTGGATGAGTTTACGGGGGTGGGACGACGTTTTGCCCTGCTGGGTGACTTTAAGGTACCGGCGGCATCGGGTGGCGGCACGTTTACGGTAGTTGATGATTATGGTCACCACCCCACCGAGATGCAGGCTACTTTGGAGGCTGCTCGAGGGGCCTGGCCTGATCGACGTTTGGTGGTGGTGTTTCAGCCCCATCGGTATACCCGTACGCGCGATTGTTTTGAGGATTTCGTGCAGGTGCTCAGCCAGGCAGACGCGGTCTTTATTACCGAGGTATTTGCCGCGGGTGAAGAACCCTTAATAGCAGCTGACGGGCGCGCATTAACCCGCGGTGTGCGCGTGGCCGGACGTGTTGAGCCGGTCTTTGTGCCCGAGTTGGATCAGCTCGCGGATGCGTTACTGAATTTTGTCCGCGCAGATGATGTGGTGTTGATCATGGGTGCTGGGAGTATCAGCCGGTTACCCACGTTCTTAGGAGAAAGACAATGAGTGCGGCAATGGGACGAGTAGGGGTGCTGTATGGGGGCGTTTCTGCTGAGCGCGAAGTATCGCTCATGTCTGGACAAGGCGTCTGCCAGGCGTTGCGCGCGCGTGGAGTGGATGCTCATTTGTTTGATACAGGAGAGCGCTCTTTGGCTGAGTTGGCCGGTGCCCAATTTGATCGGGTATTTATTGCACTGCACGGGCGCCATGGTGAGGATGGCACTTTACAAGGCGCTTTAGAGTTGTTGGGTATTCCCTATACGGGCAGCGGGCCCAAAGCCTCGGCAATTGCCATGGACAAGGTGATGAGCAAAAAAATCTGGCAGCAGGCTCAATTACCGACCCCTGCTTATTGCGCACTCGAAGAGGTGGGGCAATTAGAGGCGGCGATGCAGACATTGAGCTTTCCCTTCATCATGAAGCCCCCTCACGAGGGATCCACTGTTGGGTTTGCCCTGGTAGAGAGCGTTGATCAGGTGAAAGAGGCATTTGCCCTGGCCAAACAATATGACCATACCGTATTGGCTGAGCAATTTATTGATGGGCGAGAGTTGACCGTCCCCGTGTTGGGGGCGGGCGCTGATGCGCGGGCATTGCCGGTCATCGAAATAGTGGTACCAGAGGGTGGGCTGTATGACTATGAGCACAAATACCACAGTGATGAAACACAGTATTTTTGTCCTGCTGATTTGCCTGCTGATGTCACCCAGCAGGTACAACAATTGGCCCAAGATGCCTATAGAGCGCTGGACTGCGAGGGCTGGGGTCGCGTGGACATTATGTTGGATGCCCAGCAAAGGCCTTGGCTTTTGGAGATTAATACCTCACCTGGGATGACCCCTCAGTCATTGGTGCCCATGGCCGCACAGGCCGAGCAGATGAGCTATGAGGATTTATGCATGGAAATTTTGCAGTATGCCAGCCTTAAGGTGCATACCGCTGTACAGGACGATTAGGAGGGCATGTGTTAGCAGTGCGTTTCACCAATTTTTTAGCAAATGCGTTGACAGTATTGGCGGTGCTCATACTGCTGGCCGCATTGTTGCTGTGGGTGGCGCACAGACCCTACTTTCAAATAAAGAATGTTGCGTTGGAAAGCAGTCAGGGTGGGCAACTGCATTATGTGCAGGTAGACGCCTTGGCCCACGACATCCAAGGCAAAGTGACCGGGGGGTTTTTTGACATCAATTTGGATGAGGCACGGCGTGTATTTGAGGCCATTCCTTGGGTGCGCCGCGCACAGGTAAAGCGTGAATGGCCGAATCAACTCAGAGTCACTATCGAGGAGCAGGAGCCGTTGGCCTTTTGGAATGACGAACAGTTGATTAACCGTTGGGGTGAGGTCTTTACTGCAGACAAGGCACCACTCTCACGCACAGGGCAGGCCGATGTGATTCCGCAGCTCAACGGGCCGGAGCAATCCGAGCGTTTGGTCATTCAGCGTTACGCCGAGGTGGCACGCTGGGTGGCACCGCTGGGATTAGACATACAACAGGTGACGCTCAGTCCTCGATATGCCTGGGATGTGGTCTTGTCCAACGGCATGCAGCTATTGATTGGTCGTGACCCAGCGGCAGAGGCCACTGACCCACACGGACGTTCCGGTGCGCAGTCCTTTGCTGCTCGTATTGAGCGTTTTATACAAGCGTGGCCTGATTTATCAGAGCGGTTGGCGGGGCGTGCAATTGCTCGGGCGGATTTACGCTATAACGATGGTTTTGCCATCACTTTGGCCCCGCAAGATAACAGTGAGTAAAACAGAAAATGACTCGTGATACTAAGGATTTAATCGTCGCATTAGACATTGGCACCAGCAAGGTCATTGCTGTGGTGGCTGAAATTCTGCCGGGGGGACAATTCGAGGTCCTGGGCCTTGGGCAGCACGCATCCTTGGGCATGCGTAAAGGGGTGGTCGTCAACATTGAGAGTACCGTGAACTCCATCCAAAAAGCGCTCGAAGAGGCTGAGCTCATGGCGGATTGCAAAATCCGCGAGGTCTATACCGGTATCGCAGGCGGGCACATTCGCAGCTTTAACTCTAGCGGGATGGTGGCAGTCAAGGACAAAGAGGTG
>JAJYTK010000276.1 GCA_021793095.1 Pseudomonadota bacterium | reverse complement strand
TCCGATCTGTATCGCAAAGAGATCAATTCGGTTGAGGACCTCAAAGGGCTCAAGATGCGCACTGCTGGCTTTGCGGGCGAGGTATTGGCGCGCATGGGTGTGGTGCCACAGCAGGTACCCCCTGGTGATATTTATCCCTCACTGGAAAAGGGCACGCTAGACGCGGTTGAGTTTGTGGGCCCCATGGATGACGAGCGTTTGGGTTTCCAAAAAGTTGCCAAGTACTATTACTACCCCGGCTGGTGGGAGGGGGCAGGTCAGGTTTCGCTCTACGTAAACCAAGATGCCTACGAGCAGCTGCCCAAGCAGTACAAGTCCTTGGTTGCCACGGCTTCCCGTGCAGCGGGTCAAAATATGTTGTCCACCTACGATGCTGAAAACCCAGCAGCTTTGCGTCGCCTGATTGCCAGCGGGGCCGTCCTCAAACCGTTCCCACGTGACGTCATGGATGCCGCTTTTGAGGCATCTAACGAGGTGTACAAAGAGTTCTGCGAGGCAGACGAGGGCTTTAAAAAGATCTACGACAGCTATATGGCTTTCCGTGATGAGTCCGTACCTTGGTTCCGTGTGGCCGAGGGCTCGTATGACAACTTCTTGGGCATTGCATTGGCGCAACAACGTCAGCGTTCTGGCTCATAGTCACGTATTGTGTCGCGGATTTGCCGCGTTTTCAGACACAATCCAGAGGGTAGGCATTGATTTGCCTGCCCTTTTTCTTTTGTATTTTATTCATGGTATACTTTTTTTCTTTGCGTACGGGCGAGTAATAACGTCTTGGCGCATTTTTATTGTTATTTTCTTTAAAAGGAACCATCATGAAAACCTTTGTGGCAAAGCCCAAGGAAGTACGGCGTGAATGGTTTGTGGTTGATGCCAAGGATAAAGTCCTTGGACGTGTAGCCAGCGAAGTTGCACGGCGCTTGCGCGGCAAACACAAGCCAGAATACACTCCACACGTCGATACGGGCGATTATATCGTGGTGATTAATGCCGCACACTTACGCGTGACCGGCAACAAAGACAGAAACAAAAAGTATTACCGTCATACTGGCTACGTCGGTGGCATCCGCGAGACCAATTTCGAGTCCATGCAGGCTCGCTTCCCTGGTCGTGCGCTGGAAAAAGCAGTTAAGGGCATGCTTCCCAAGAACTCTCTGGGTTATGCCATGGCCAAAAAACTCAAGGTCTATGCAGGCGAGGATCATCCCCATACCGCCCAGCAGCCTAAACCACTAGACATCTAAGGATATCCTCATGATTGGTGATTGGAATTACGGCACCGGGCGGCGCAAAAGATCCGTCGCACGTGTGTTCATTAAAAAAGGTAGTGGGCAGATCGTTGTTAATGGTCGCCCTGTTGATGAATATTTCGCCCGTGAAACAGGGCGTATGATTGTACGTCAGCCGCTAGACCTGACAGACAACCTCGAGTCCTTTGACATCAAGGTCAACGTACACGGTGGTGGCGAGAGTGGCCAAGCAGGCGCCATTCGTCACGGCATTACCCGTGCACTCATCCAATATGATGAGTCTCTCAAGGCTCAGCTGCGTCAAGCAGGTTATGTGACCCGTGATGCACGTTCTGTCGAGCGTAAAAAGGTGGGTCTACACAAAGCACGTCGCCGCAAACAGTTCAGCAAGCGTTAATAGCCCTAGCTGTCCGCGATTATTGCTTACCTCACAACGCCCCGTATTTGCGGGGCGTTGTTGTTTGCATCTTTGCTGCATTTTCATGCGAAATATAGGTTAATCCTGACGTAATTGTTTAATCCTCGCTACAATAGGATGGTGGCTCATCGATTGGGCGTTGATTCACCATGTTGATATTCGAGGGGGTTATGACGGCTTCGACCTATCCAACCATACGCGCAGGCATTGTTGGCGCCACCGGTTATACCGGTGTAGAGCTCTTGCGTTTGCTCGGGGCGCATCCGGCAGTAGAGATTCGGGCAGTAACATCACGCACAGAGCAAGGCATGCCTGTGGCCGAGATGTTTCCTAATTTGCGCGGTCATGTCGATGCCGTGTTCCAAACCCCGGACGAGGCCGCGCTAGATGAGTGCGATGTGGTGTTTTTTGCGACGCCTCATGGGGTCGCCATGCAACAAGCTCGCCAGCTGGTGGATCAGGGCATCAAGGTGATTGATTTAGCCGCTGATTTTCGTCTTCAAGAAACCGCTGTATTCGAGCAGTGGTACAAGCACAAACATGCTTGCCCTGATGTGCTCTCTGAGGCCGTGTATGGGTTAGTAGAGCTGCATCGCGAGCGCATCCGACACGCGCGGGTGGTCGGTAATCCTGGATGCTACCCCGTGACTGTCTTGCTTGGGCTGGCCCCCTTGTTGCAGCAAGATACGCCTTTAATTGACACCAGCAATATCATTGCCGATTGCAAATCGGGGGTGTCCGGTGCTGGGCGCAAGGCCTCTATTGGTACTTTATTTGCCGAGACCAGCGATAATTTCAAAGCCTATGGGGTCGGTGGGCATCGCCACCACCCCGAAATTGTCGAGCAACTGCGCGGCTTAACCCAGGGCCAAGAGGTGGGGCTGACATTCACCCCTCATTTGGTACCGATGATCCGTGGGATGTTTTCTA
>JAJYTK010000275.1 GCA_021793095.1 Pseudomonadota bacterium | reverse complement strand
CAGAGGTAGCGATGGCTTGTGGAATGATCACTCAATTGATGATGTCTGCAATGAACATACATGGCGCCATAACTATGCATTAGTGCATGACTTTTATAATGATTTACGACGCACCTTGGCTGATTCCGAGCCCAACCAAGGTCACCATAGCATTGCTAATATTCAAAAGAAATATGGCGATGCCGTCGACATCGTCACTCAAAATGTAGATGATTTATTAGAGCGTGCAGGGGCGCACAATGTGCTGCACTTACATGGCGATTTGACAGAGCTATGTTGTGCAGACTGTGGCCACGAATGGGCCATTGGTTATACGCTTGTGGATTTATCACAGCCAGAACATACGCAGTGCCCCTCATGTCAGGGCGACAATCAGTGTGTACGCCCTAATATTGTATTTTTCGGCGGCCCCGCACCCTATTATCAAACGTTATACCAGTGGTTGGCTCAGGCCAGTCACCCCCACTCTCTTTTTGTCGTGAGTGGTACACAGGGTAATGTCGTACCCATTGATTCTTTATTAGCTCAGGTTGAGGGAAAAAAGATTCTAAATAATCTTGAACCCTCCCCTTATATTGATGAACAACATTATGCTCATGTGCTATACGCGCCTGCCACTGAGGCATGGCCTCAAATCGAAGCACTTATTGATGAACATATAGAAGAGCATTGGTAATTTAGGGGTCGCCCTTTAAATGGCTTTATACCCCTAAAACGTTCATCAACCACGGCACAAATGGCACCAAGGCACCAGTTAACAGTGCGGTTAAACCCATCGCGATGGCTGACAAGGCGGCAGACTCGGCGCCATCTTGAACCGCACGTGCGGTACCAATAGCGTGTGCTGCTAGGCCCAAGGTAAAGCTTTGTACCAATGGGTCACGCACTCGGATCAATTTGAAAACCGCGCCTGCCATTAATACCCCAGAAATTCCAGTAATCGCTGCAGATATGGCAGCTAACGAGCCGATGCCTCCAATGGCCTCGCTGGCCGGAATAGACACCGGCATGGTGGCAGACTTGGCCGCAATCGAAGCAATAATCGTCCGACTGCCCCCAAACGCCCAAGCGATCAGTGCCGTTGATAAAATCGCGACAGTACTACCTACGATCAGGGCGGCAACGAGCGGCCACCATAATCTTTTAATTGTTGGCATATGCATATAAAGCGGTATTGCCATTGCTACAGTCGCTGGGCCGATGAGCAATTGCATCCCCTTGGTGGATTGCGCATAAGGCGCATAAGGCACTCCCCACCACAGTAATAAAGCCACAATCACAATCACCACAGTCAGCACTGGGATGAGAAAAGGATTTAATCCGCTGCGCAAATAAAACCGTCGCCCTAAGGCATAAAGAACAACGGTCATGCCGAGCAACCCCCATTGTTCGAGACCATGGGGTAAATAGTCATAAATTATTGATGCCAGTTTAGACATGCTTGCCCTTGCCTAATGAATGTTGCTTCACTGATTGCCTCTTAAGCATGTATTGAAAAGTAGCGGCGGTCGCAAACATAGTAACTGCTGTGGCCAAAATACAGGCGGCAACAAAAGGCAACCACTCGGCCGCAATAATTTCAGCCTGGGTCATAATCGCCACCACGCTGGGTATGAATAGCAGCATCAAGTGCGCCAACAGAAAATTAGAAGTACGCACCAGTGCTGCGGGCAAGCGTCCAAAAAACAACAATAAAATCAGCATCAACCCGATGCCCAGTAGTACTCCTGGCACGGGGATAGACAGCAATTGCACCAACCACAGGCCCAACAACTGCACCCCCACTAGCACCAAAAAGGCGATTAAAATGCGTAACACAGTTACCTCAAATGATTTTTTTTATTTATTAACGAAGAATCAACACAGATTCAGGAGGATATTGAAGCTTCAATTTTGCCATAAATTTCTCAGCAACGGGCCAAGGCGATCACCACCCATCGATCGTCTTCAAACAGCTAAGCGGCCTGCAGGAATTGCTCGGATAATTGCTGTTGCTTAAAGGTATCGAGCCGTAATTGATCCTGCAAATAGCGCGAAACACTGCCAAACTGGTCATCAATTAAATCCAAGGCGCTGTCTAAATACTCGGCCTCAACGCCCCATAATATTTGCATAATCTCCTCTGACAAACCGTATTCCTCGCTGGTACGTGCTAAGGATATCCGATAACACTGCTGTGTGAGTAGGTAGTCAGCCAAAATATCATCGCGATGCACGCCTAATGCCGCTTGCAACATAGCGCAGGCAAAACCAGTACGGTCTTTGCCCGCCGTACAATGTACAATCGACGCCGCCTCGCGTGTCAGTAGTAAATCAAAAAATTGTGCAAAACGTTTCTGCTGCTCGAGTACAAAGCCGCGATACATTTGGTGCATGAAATCCTTTGTTTGTTTAACAGTAATTTTTTCGCGGTTTTTTAGAGCCTCAAACACCGCATCGGTGACTTGTGGCTCAATACTGCATGAATGAACATTTAAAAAAGCATATTCATAGCGTGATTTATACTGCTCATATTGACTGCGTAAATCGATGCTCTCGGAAATACCTAAAGCTTGTAATTGTTTTTGATCAGCAACACTCAAACCAGCTAAGTTTGCAG
>JAJYTK010000274.1 GCA_021793095.1 Pseudomonadota bacterium | reverse complement strand
TAAAGCCTGCCGGAGCAGCCAACAGCAAATCACGCAGGTTTTCAGCAAATACACGGATGGCCTCTTCTTCAGCCTGAGTGTTGAGATCGCCAATGATCTCGGTCTCGAATGAGGGCAAAAGACGCACCCGCCAGGTCCAGCGGCAAACCGTCGCCAGCCATTGCTCGCCTGAACCCTGTGGTTGTGTGATGTCAATGGCTAATTTAAGATAACGGGCAATTTGCACAATGCAGGGGTGGGGTTCCAAGGCCTCTTGCTCAGGATCCAGCCCAAGGCGTAAACGCAGGATCTCTTGTTGACGCCCGCGCAAGATTGCTAACAGGCGATGTGAGGGGATGCGCTGGATGGGCTCACGAAACTGAAACCAGTCGCGAAAGTTGCGGCCCTCGTCTTCCTTGCCCTCGATGACGTCGGCATAGAGCCAGCCGTGACGCCATAGATAATCCCGCAGATAGCTACGTAAATCCGCATCTTCGGCAAAGCGTTCAGCCAAAATATCGCGGGCCCCATCTAATACTCCTTTGACGTTATCATAGGGAGACTCATCGCCTACATATTGGGTAGCTACCCCTTCTGGATCGACGCTGGGGTTTTCTAGTAGGGTGTCCGCCAGAGGTTCTAAGCCGGCCTCACGAGCGATTTGTGCTCGGGTGCGGCGTTTGCGCCGGTAGGGGGCATACAGATCCTCGAGTCGTTGCTTGGTCTCTGCAGCGAGCAAAGCCTCGAACAAGGGGGGCGTCAGTTTGTCCTGTTCTTGAATGCTGTCAATAATGGTTTTGCGGCGCTCTTCTAGATCGCGTAGATATTCCAGCCGCTGTTCTAGGTTGCGTAGTTGTTCATCGGTGAGGCCGCCGGTGAGCTCTTTTCTATAGCGAGCGATAAAAGGCACAGTGGCCCCCTCATCGAGCAGTCCAACAGTGCTCACTACGTGCGCTAATGCGATGTCCAGCTCATCCGCTAGCTGCTGGGCAATACGCTGAGCGTCAGGGGTATAGGTTAAATTAGCTACATTCAAAGTATTCATGCGTATAGACAACGTAAAATAAAGGAGTTGAGTGCTTCGTCGCGATAGCACTTCGGGGATTTTACTCGAATCATTGTATTCACGTGTTGTATTAAATTTTTTAAGTTACTTGCTTATGCTGTCTGATGCTCTTGACCAGGTCTTTTCCGCTGAGGGCCCCCTGGCCCAAAGTTTTTCACGTTATGTGCCCCGTTCACAACAACTGGGGCTGGCACAGGCGGTGCAGCAGGCTATTGACCAGCATCAGGTGCTGGTGGCTGAGGCAGGGACAGGCACTGGCAAGACCTGGGCCTATTTAGTGCCAGTGCTGTTGTCCGAGGGCAAAGCCTTGATATCGACAGGGACACGCACTTTGCAAGATCAGTTATACCACCGTGACTTGCCCGAACTTTGTCAGGGATTACAAACTCATGCCTCTGCGGCCTTATTAAAAGGTCGCTCTAATTACGTTTGTCACTATCATTTTGAGCAGGCCGGACTCGATGAGCAGGCCTTTGATTCAGCGCACGAGGTTGAGGACTATCACCATATCCGCCAGTTTATGCAGCATACCGAGACTGGGGATAAAAGCGATTTACCTGCCGTGCCCGAGCATGCCTCTATTTGGTCCAAGGTCACCTCTACCCGTGAAAATTGTCTGGGCCAAGAGTGTCCCTTTATCAACGACTGCTTTGTCTACAAAGCACGCCGGCGGGCCCAAGAGGCAGATATTGTGGTGATCAATCATGCTTTGTTCATGGCGGATTGGGCGCTCCGAGAAGAGGGGGTATGTGATTTACTGCCCGAGGTACAGGCTGTGATTTTTGATGAGGCCCATCACCTACCGGCAACGGCCACGCGTTTTTTAGGCATTTCCGTTTCATCATACCAACTGCGTGATTTTGCCAATGACCTGACGGTCCATGGCCAAGCGCATGCCAAAGGGGTTTCTGATTGGCCACGTCATGCGGATCAATTGAAAAAAACAGTGGAAAGATTACGGCTGGATTGCCGGGCAGTGCAACAAGAAAAAGGTCAAAAAAGCACCTTTGAAAATCTGCCTGATGCCGCCCAGGTGGATAGCACACTGGCTGAGCTCATTGCGCTGATGGCGACCTTAACACGTCATTTAGCCCAGGTAGAGGGGCACCACCCTGATCTTAAGGCTTTGTATTTGCGCGCCCAAGATTTACATGGCCGTTTATTTTTATGGACCCAACCCGATCGCGAGGGAGTGTTTGAAAGCAATGATCTACTCGACAGTGCCGCTCAGGCGCAGCTCGAGCAAACGGCCGTGCGTTGGGTAGAAAATACTGATCAGATGTTGCGTTTTCATCGTGCGCCGCTGACGGTGAATCATATATTTGGGCAGGCAAAAAGCGAGGAGCAGGCCTGGATTTTTACCTCGGCCACTCTGTCGGTGCGTGGTGATTTTAGTCACTTTGTGGCGCAGTTAGGCTTACAAGAGCCTCAGACTTGCCATTGGCCCTCACCCTTTGATTATAAAAAACAGGCCGCACTCTTTGTGCCCCAGGGCATGCCTTTACCGCATAGTCGCGAGTTTAACGCCCACTTTGTCGAGCAGCTGTGGCCCTTG
>JAJYTK010000273.1 GCA_021793095.1 Pseudomonadota bacterium | reverse complement strand
TTGATGTCTTCGGCAAATTGACGTGCGTTTTGAGTCAGATAGTTGTTATCTGGCTGCTCGGTGCTCATGGTCCAGGTGGTGGCCGCTGTTGCCATGCTGGCCATGGCCGTCAGGCACGCCGCGGTGACTAGCTTTTTAATCATTGATTACTCCTTTAGTGTTTTAGGAAATACCTTGTGTTTTATACGGGTATTGTGTTTAACGCTACGAGGCGTAGCGTCTGAGTATTGGTTTTAAAGATCATTGAGATCTTTGAGTGACCTGTCTAGTTTATAACGAATCAGACAGATCAGCCGAGCGTAGCCCCCATAACAACTCAAAGGTGGCCACTGACTCGGCCGCAAGATCCAGCGCCTGAGCCAACTGCTGCGCGGCCTGCGTCACCGCCTCGGGGGTGGTCGCCTCGATCAAGAAAAAGGGCTGCAGCACGCGACCCTCGGCAGACTCAGAAGGCAGCGGAGTAGAACGCTGCGGATCGGGATTGAGTATCCGCGTGGATACGACCCCAGTAAAAGACTGACCCTGCATCCACTGCGCGGCAGCGAGCGCCTGGGCCTCATCCGATAGCGCCACCAGCGCCACCGCTGATCCAGTCCCGACCGTCTGACTGGTGGGGGTCACCACCATGACCCGGCGGACGGTATTGTGCATGCGCTCAAAATTTTGCACCGACCACTGGGTCTGGTGCGTAAAGGCCTCTTGGTAGGCAGGGCTGTCAAAAACCGCTAACTGCTCGGTGCGGTATAGGGCCAGATATTTGCGCGGAGATTGCAGGGCACGATAGCGACGCGCCCAAACAAAACCCGGGATGCTGGCACGCTCGAGCATGTGCTCTTGCTCGTACCATTGGTTGAAATCATCCTCATAATTGGGATCAATATCTGTCCAAATGAATAACTCGGCAGGGGCCTGTACCCCAGATGCTAATTTATCGACCACTGTGTTTCCTTGATACCTATGGGTGTCCCTCAATGTAAAAGGAAGGCACAAAACTCTCAAACGATTTTTTTCGCAGCTGAGCCATAAGAAAACCTTATCGCTCGCAAATGCCATTAAAAACAAAACGTTAGTAAATTTTATAGTAAAGCTTGGTGCAGTCATTAGGGGATAAACCCTAGTCCAACAAGAAAGACTAAGTCTTAAATATCCCGCGCACGGTGGGCGCAATAGCAGTGGCATTTTGCTGCGCGTAGCGATGCATTTCCTTGAGGGCGGTATCAATCACAGTTTCAGACAGACTGTGCAAGGGGTTGACCCGCCAGCTGGCCACCAGCTGTAGGCTGGGTAGCTCGGCCAAACAGGGCACGATGGTCAACGGACGCCGGCTGTTTTCTTTGGTGTAGGCGGCCTCGGGCAAGGCCCCCACCGCCAGCCCCTCTTCGATCAATTGTTGGCTGGCAGCGATAGAAGAGACAAAGTGGATGCGCGCATCATCCACCCCTTCCATTTCCAGTACCCGCAGTAAGGACAAATGCGGTTGTGAATGCCGCGGAAAGGTCACGATGGGCCAGCGCGCGCACAATGCCTTTAGGCTCATACGCGGATAAGGCTTGGGGGGCTGCAGTCCGATCCAGTTCATCTCTAGCGCCCCCAGCGGAATATTGCGCAGCCCCTCATCCAAGACAGGATCTGTTTGTAGGGCCAAATCAATCTGGCCGCGTTTGAGCAAATCATGCAATCGGCGCGAGGACTCTACCGTCAATTCGATGTCCAAATAGGGATGCTCTTGGTGTAAACGCCGTATAAAAAGTGAAAACCATGTGTGTACAATGGATTCAATCACACCAATCCGAATACTTTCCTGGGTAAAGGTGGATTGGCGCAGGGCATGTTTCAGATCGCGCTCTTGATCCAGCATTTGTTTGGCAAAGCGCAATAGCGTCTGCCCAGCGGGCGTCAGGCGGATGTCACGGGCACCGCGCACAAAGAGCGATTGACCCAGATTTTTCTCCAAGGCCGAAATACGCCCCGAAACGGCTGCCTGGGTCACATGCAATTTTGAGGCCGCGGCACTGAAACTACCCAAATTGGCTACCCACACAAAAGTCTCAAGAAATCGGATATTCATTGTCCCCGTCCGTGCCCTCTGCGGGCCTATTGAAAATGATAATAAAGGAGACCTATGGCCTACCAAGCAATACTTTTTGATTATGATGGGGTGCTGGTCGATAGCGAGCCACTCAGCCTCGGGGTGCTGCGTACGATGCTGGCCCAAAGGGGCTGGCGCCTGACCCCCCTACACTGCCGTCAACTTTTTATGGGCCAACCCCTCGAGGCCTGGCCGACCATCATTGAGGAAAACAGCGGCCTGCAGATCGAGCAAGAGTGGATGATGGCCTACCGGCTCAAACGCGATCAGGCCATCCAACGGGCCACTATTCGCCCAGTACCAGGCGTTTTGCAAGCATTACAACAACTCAATACACGTTGGGCAGGCCGCCTGGCCTGTGTGTCTGCCGCCAGCCAACAAAAACTAGAAGAACAGCTGCAGACCCTGGGCTTTTATGATTTTTTCAGCCCGCATATCTACAGTGGCCAAGATGCCCCACGCAACAAACCCCACCCTGATGTTTATTTAAAGGCCATCGCTGGTTTGGGTCAAGGGATCA
>JAJYTK010000272.1 GCA_021793095.1 Pseudomonadota bacterium | reverse complement strand
CGATCTGGCGCGGTCCAGATGGGGGAAACGCTGTAATAAAAACTCGCCCACATACAGCCAAGGCCCCTCGGGCAACCACACCCGGCTCGGCGCCACACCATTGCGCCCTGCCAGTGGAGGCTGCATCACATCCTTTGCCTGCTCTAACTGTCGAGACAATCAGCCACCTCTTTCAAACGACCTGCCTTATAACAAACCAATCTCTTTAAAATACCGCTCTGCCCCAGGATGCAGCGGCGCGGTAAGCCCTGCCGAAACCATTTCCTCTGGATTCAAATGTGCTAATGCCGGGTGCATGCGTTTAAAATCAGCCAAATTCTCAAATACGGCCTTGACCAACTGATACACCGTTTCATTAGGCACCGCTGAGGTGGTCACAAAAGTTGCCAAGGGCCCGTAGGTCGCAATATCGTCCGGATTGTCTGGATAGGTATCGCCTGGGATAACCGTCTTGGCATAATAAGGTAAATCTGCCACCAAAGTATCGACCGCCTCACCCTCTAAAGGCACTAACTGCGCTCCGCACGTGGTGGTGGGCTCTTGGATATTCGTCGATGGATGGCCCACCCCGTAAAACAAACCATCAATCTTATTATCGCAGAGGGCCTGCCCATGCTCATCTGGACGGTACTCAGTCGCCTGGCCAAAAAAAGAAGTATCCAGCCCCATTGCATTGAGCAATAAATCTATCGATGCCCGCGACCCCGAGCCCGGATTGCCGATATTAAAGCGTTTGCCTTCTAAATCGGCAAAAGACTGCACCCCACTGTCCTTACTAACCAGCACTGTTAACGGCTCGGGATGAATAGAAAAAAGCGAACGCATTTCGGTAAAGGGTGCCTCAAACTGCCCCTCGCCGTGATAGGCGTTGTAGGCCACATCAGATTGCAACACACCTATTTCAAAATCACCCGTGCGCAACGCGCTGACATTAAACACAGACCCACCGGTGGATTCAATGGTACAACGTAGATTGTGGCGGGCACGATCTTTGTTAACCAACCGACACAGCGCACCCCCGGCTGCATAATACACCCCGGTCACCCCACCTGTGGCCACCGTTAGCAGCCCCTCTTGAGCCCATGCCATCGGACTTGTGCCCAGTGCAAGGCCCAAGGCCAAACACCCCGACAGCGCCCCTGCCCTGACTGTTGCCAGCCACTGACTGACCCCCTTCATATCATTCTCCTTTGCTTGTCTCTGCCACGCCCGAGAAAACCACAGCACCTACAAAAATTGTAAGCACTCTGTACTAGCGCCATTCAAAATGTTTAAAATGACGTTCAGTCACATACCCATCGACAATATCTACCCGCTCGACATGAGCTCTCGATGGCCCCCTGTGTAGCCAGGACAAAAACACATCAAGTGCATCTGTGCGGCCTTGGGCCAAAACCTCTACACTGCCATCAGGTGCATTGCGTACCCACCCTGTCAGGCCATTTAGGCGCGCTTGCTGCACAGTCGCCGCTCTAAAGCCTACCCCTTGTACCTTTCCATGCACTGTCGCGCGTAGCATCGTCATATCCGCGTCAATAGGTTTTATCATCGTTTCCAATTTCCATCTCGGTGTGTACCAACTGCATCAAACCTTTTAAATTTATGTCGGATCGTTTATACAACTGGCCCGTTGATTCTGCAAGCAAATCACTGCTTCTTAGTCTCAACAATATCTCAGGTGACCGCACCGAAACACTGCTGTGGGGGCTCATCCTGCTCGTCCTACTCGTCCTGCTGTTCGCATTTGCTGCAGTCGTGCTGCTCATCCGCCTACAGCGCTCACGCACCGAGCTGAACCACCTGCGGCAGCAATATGAACAATTGAGTACGCGCGCCTCTCCTCAATCAGCCACCGATGCCACGTCGCTCGTCGCCACATCGACTGCCCCCCAAGAGACTCAGGGCTTTTTTGACCCGTTGACCCAGCTCCCCAATCGCAAAATAATAGAATCCGCAATCACCACCGAACTACAGCACAGCAGCCCGCAAAATCGCAGCGCATTGTTAATTCTCAATGTGGCCAATCTCAGCCACGTTAACGAGACCTACGGGCGAGCGGTAGGCGATCGTTTTTTGCAACGTGTGGCACAACGCCTACGCCGGCTGCTGGATAAAGAGGACATACTGGCCCGACTCAGCGGCAATAAATTTGCCGTGCTGATGAAAAGCCTGCCTCAGCCGGCCAGTAACGCCAGCGAATTGATGCGCAACCAAACCAAAAACATCCAACGCAGTCTAGAGTCCCCTTATTTGTTTGAGGGCACCGCCCTCCAAGGCCATATTTATATCGGGGTCGCCTATATTGAAACTCCCGCCCTAACGGCACAAGAGATCATTCAACGTGCTTTGGTGGCCTTAAAGCAAACGCACAACTACTCAGGCCTGCGCGTCGAGTGCTTTAACCCACAACTATCGGCCCAAATCCAAGAGTCGCAACAACTCACCACCGAACTGCCACATGCCATTGACCGCGGGCAAATGAAAATTTTCGTCCACCCGCAGCATCGCGTCAATGGCGAACTGATCGGCGTCGAATTACTGATGCGCTGGCAGCACCCCACCCTAGGCAATATCAGTCCTACCCGTTTTATCCCTTTGGCAGAAAAAGAAAAAGATCG
>JAJYTK010000271.1 GCA_021793095.1 Pseudomonadota bacterium | reverse complement strand
ATCCCATGCAGCATTCACTACTGCCCCAGTGGCTAAGTGAATGACACCCTTTTCTGGACCAATCCAACGTAACTGGCTATCGCCCGTGATATACCGCCAAAATCGACCCATATCTTCAGAAATCCAGCTCAATTCCAAACCTACAAGTAGATGCTCCATCGCTTGTATTGCAGCACAACAGATCTCATTGCCTCGACCTATGGTAAAGGTCAGGCCATGCCCCTTTAGTTGGGGTTTATTCGTATGCAAAATTACATAGGCGGCTGAATAATCTGGGTCCAAATTCATTGCATCTGAACCATCTAAATTATCCGAGGTAGGGAAACGGATATCCCTGACTTCAATCGCGGTTATTTTAGTCATGGCAAGTTCCTGACAAAATGGAATTTAAGGCTTAGGCTTGGATAACTTTTTGGCGCTGCTCCCCCAGCCCCTCAATCCCCAACGTCATCACATTTCCTTCGTGAAGATATACCGGCGGGTTTTGCCCCAATCCCACACCTGCAGGAGTCCCGGTCGAAATGATATCTCCTGACTGCAGACTCATAAACTGACTTAAATAACTGATGATCTGCGGAATGGTGAAAATCATATTCTTGGTGTTGCCATCTTGGTAACGCTTGCCATCCACCTCAAGCCACAAGGAAAGATTATGAGGATTGGCTACCTCATCAGCGGTCACTAGCCATGGCCCTGTGGGTCCGAAAGTATCGCAGCCCTTGCCTTTATCCCAAGTACCTCCACGATCCATCTGAAACTCGCGTTCTGAAACGTCGTTAATCACACAATAACCAGCCACATGCTGCATTGCCTCAGCCTCATCTATATAGCGCCCTGGTTTACCGATCACCACCCCTAACTCCACCTCCCAGTCGGTCTTAGTAGAGTTACGTGGGATCTCAACGTCATCATTAGGCCCTACAATGGCACTGGTCCATTTGTTAAACACTACTGGCTCTTTAGGTGCGTCAGCACCACTCTCAGCAGCATGATCGGCATAATTAAGACCGATACAAATAAACTTTCCTACCTGACCCACACAGGCACCAATACGTTGATTGGCCTTTATAATGGGTAAACTCTCTAGGTCCACCGCCTGCAGGCGCTTTAAACCCTCAGGGGTTAATACATTTCCGGCGATATCATCCACAACATTTGATAGATCACGCCATTGCCCATGGGTATCTACAGCCGCAGGCTTTTCAAAGCCCTTTTCACCAACTCGTAGTAATTTCATAACAATCTCCTTTAAAACCTAGTTAGACCAACCGCCATCAATAATATGAATAGCACCTGTCACAAAGGCAGACTCATCACTGGCTAAATACACCACCAATGCGGCCACCTCTTCTGGGGTACCAAGCCTCCCCAAAGGCTGTCTAGCCACAAAAGCTTCGCGCACCTCTTCTTCATTCAAACCGGACTGCCGCGCCTGCTCATCAATACGTTCATTGAGAGATGGTGATTGAATCGTCCCAGGACAAATCGCATTGCACCGAATGCCTTGCTGCACATAGTCAGCAGCCACAGCCTTGCTCAGACCAATCACGGCAGCTTTTGAGGTGCCATACACCAAACGATTAGGCACCCCTTTAACACTAGACGCTGCTGAAGACATATTGATAATGGAACCGCTTTTCTGCTCAAGCATGGAAGGCAAAAACGCACGAATCGTATGGAACATAGATTTCACGTTTAAATCCATACTGAAATCAAGATCCTCTTCTGTCGCCTCGAGTATGGAACCGCTGGCTACAAAGCCGGCGCAATTAAACAGCACATCTACATGGCCAATACTATGGGCTAACTGCTGCACAGAACTGGCATCGCGCACATTTAAAAGCGCAGTTTCGACCTCTAGACCATCGCTCTGAGCCTCTTGTAACAAGACCTCTAATGAAGATTCATTAATATCTGTTGCCCACACTTTGGCACCCGCTCGAGCTAGAGCAAACACACTTGCACGTCCAATCCCTTGACCAGCTGCAGTCACCAAAGCTGTTTTCCCCTCTAGTCGTTTCATTACCTTCTCCTCACTTATAAAAACTACTTTCATATATAAAAGCACATAGACATAAAAAAGGCCAGTAAATTGCTGGCCTAATGGATAAAAATAAGGGAAATTACTTAGTTATACCGTCAATATGCTTACTCTTATAGTAAATTTAGCAAACAAAAAACCCCTCAAAGATTTATTTAAGAATTTGCTGTTTCTTAATCATACGCCCCCAGAACGAATAACCACATAATCAAATTTATTACCACAGTCATTGCAGCGTCTGGTGGCCTGCTCTTCCTCATCAAAGACCACACAGCCGCCCAATGCGACCTTGCCCTCTTGGATATCTTTTTCTAGCTTTTTGTTCTTGAAATCTGGGTAGCCATACATAATTTCTGCGCTTGATTTACTGCCACATTTAGGACAAATATGCATTTAACCCTCCTACCTTTTCGTAACGTATTGATGGTTTAACAATCTTTAGAAACATTTATATTAATCTAATCCTACTGATTTAGTGTTGCCTCACATCAAACACATAGGGGCCCAGTCGTTATTGAACTGAGCCCCCTATGTAAATTTTAATTTTAGCCTTTGTTTTTTATTTATGTATCTATTGA
>JAJYTK010000270.1 GCA_021793095.1 Pseudomonadota bacterium | reverse complement strand
CGATCTCCAAGGAGCTCAGGTTAGCAAGGCAATAGGCGCTAACGTACTTGTTTATGGTGAATTTGACATCGTAGATATTGAAAGTGATGTCACCATTGATGGTAACTCTTTAAAGATTTCAGGTTCATCGCAGGTTGATGAGGCCTATGGGGCCTTAATTGAGGCTTATCACAATCCGAGTAAAGGTAAATTAAATCCTCCCAAAATCGCTAATAATGCCTTGGTGATAGAGGGGGCATCTGAGGTAGGGCTAGCTGTTGGGACTGCTTTAGCTATTTGTTGTGATCAGGACAGCCCCTTATCGATAGAAAAAAGCCAAGTGCTGTTAACTGATAATTCAACTGCTCAAGAGGTTTATGGTGGTATGTTGGATACCGGCGGCGGTGCAGACACGGGTATTGTGACGCAGAGTTCTGTTTCGGTGACCAGAGAAAGCAGGGTGGATAGCAGTGTTTTTGGTGGATTTGTCTCTGCAGGTGATGCCCAAGATAACGTTGTCACCATTGACGATAGCTGGGTAGGGGATAGCGTTTATGGCGGTTATACAGAACGCGGTCAGGCCTCTGGAAACAAGGTTGCTATTTCGGGTAACAGCTCAATTGCCAATGAAGTGATTGCGGGCATGAGCGCGGAGGGTGATGCGGTGGGCAACAGAGTGACCATTACCGGTAGCCCCCAATTGGCTTCAGTAATGCTTAAGGGTGGGGTGGCCACCAATGGTCAAAGTTCTGGCAATGCTTTAGAAGTCCGCTCTAAGGATATAGAGGCTCGTAACATTGAAGCATTTCAGGATTATGAGTTTGTATTGCCTACGGGCACCGCTGCTGGGGATACCATGCTCAGGCTCAATGATGGTTCGGGTACCATTCTTGGCGAGGGCACCGTCAGAGTAGGCTCGCAAAGCCCTAATTTCAGCCTAGAGGTGGGTGAGCGAGTGGCATTGATTAATAATGCGGCCGGCTTAGACTCCGAGCATATCGACGGTGATCTGCAGTCTATCCCCGATGGGGCTTTTCTCATTCGTGATGTTCAACTGGCTCGGGATGCAGAAAATCTTTTTATTGAGGTGACTGAAAAGTCTCTATCAGATCAGTCTAAAACTCCTTTAGAGGGGCGTTTGGGTGGTTTTGCATTGCTGGATCAGAGCGCTGTGCGCAATGGTGATGCGTTGTCCGAGGCAGTGGCTGCGACCAAAGACAGCGAAAATGGTACCGGCGTTTTTGCTGTGATGACGGGTGGGGGGTCGCGCTACAAAACAGGCTCGCACATTGATGTCAAGGGAGTGGGCCTGACCTTTGGGGCAGTCAAGGCGCTGGAAACCGATGTGGGGATTACCCATATTGGGGCGTTTGTAGAGGGGGCATCGGGTCACCATCACAGCCATAACCGTTTTGATGATTTAAGTGTAAGAGGGCATGGTAGCACGCGTTACCTAGGTGCAGGATTGCTCGCAAAACATGATTGGGATACTGATGGCCAAGGGGGTCCCTATGTTGAAGGCTCTATCCGTGGCGGTCGTCTGAGTATGGATTGGCGCACCAGTGACCTATCTAATACTGCGGGTACAGTGGATTATGATAGTGCTGCTGGTTATGTCGCTGCACATGCAGGGGTGGGGTATACTTTGCCGCTGACTGAGAAAACCTCTTTGGATCTCAGCGCCAAGTATTTCTGGACTCGTTTAGGCAGTGATGATGTCACCATTGATGGCGATGATTTTCATATGAAAGCCATTAACTCGAGCGTCAGTCAGCTGGGGGCTACGTTAAAGCACCAGTTTGATGAGCATACTGAGGGCTATGTGGGCATCGCTTGGGAGCATGAGTTTAACGGCAAGGCACGAGCCTCTGTACACCAGATGAACCCAACCTCACCCAGCCTGAAAGGCAGCACCGGCGTGTTAGATGCTGGGCTCATTTTAAGGCCCGAGGCCGAGGGTCCGCTGAGCATACAGCTGGGGGTACGCGGTTACACAGGGACGCGACGTGGGGCCAGTGGCTTATTAAACGTGAATTACGCCTTTTAGTCTAATGATTCCATGATCTCGAGGCGGGGGCTACCCCCGCCTTTTTTATGAGTTATTCTCATGATGTTTTGAGAAAGTATCGTTTTCATGAGTGGGTAAAACGCTTATTATTTATGCTTTCTGTTTTCAAGCCATGCGATGGCATGGTGGTGTTTGTGTAGAGGTTTAACATGTCTTTATTCCGTTCTTTGCCCCCCTTCCGTGCCGATGTGGTGGGCAGTTATTTACGTCCTGAATCGCTCAAAAAAGCACGCAGTGATTTTGAAAAAGGTCTGATTTCTGCGCAGGATCTGAGGGCAGAAGAAGACAAAGCCATCCGCCATTCCGTAGAGCGTCAGCGCGCTTGTGGTTTGCAGGTAGTGACAGACGGCGAGTTTCGACGCACTTGGTGGCATTTTGATTTTTTTGACGGTTTAGAAGGGGTGGAGCGCTACGACACCGATGAGGGAATCCAATTTTCTGGGGTGCAGACACGTTCGCATAATGTGCGCGTGATTGGGAAAGTCAGATTTGGCGATCATCCCATGCTCAAAGATTTTGAGTTTTTACAGTCATTGGATTCTGGTGCAACGCCCAAGATCACCATCCCAAGCAGA
>JAJYTK010000269.1 GCA_021793095.1 Pseudomonadota bacterium | reverse complement strand
GGTCAAGCGTTTTGTTTATGCGGCCTCTAGCTCGACTTATGGGGATCACCCTGGGTTGCCCAAGGTAGAGGACAAAATCGGCAAGCCCTTGTCTCCTTATGCGGTGACTAAATATGTGAATGAGTTATATGCCGATGTCTTTGCCCGTGCTTATGAGGTACCCAGTATTGGTTTGCGTTATTTTAATGTGTTTGGGCAGCGTCAAGACCCCAATGGTGCCTATGCGGCGGTGATCCCCAAGTGGGTATCGGCCATCATCCAACAACAGCCGGTGCAAATTTATGGCGACGGCCAGACCAGTCGTGATTTTTGCTTTATTGATAATGTGGTGCAAATAAATATACGGGCTGCCTTGAGCGGCGAAGAGGCCGTTAATCAGGTATACAACGTGGCGGTTAATGATCGTACCTCACTCAATGATTTGTTTGCGCTGCTTTGCCAGACCTTGGAGCCCTTGGGGGTCAGCTACCCACATGCGCCCGAGCATACGGACTTTCGCCCCGGTGATGTGCGCCACTCTCAGGCCGATATTTCTAAGGCACAGCAACAATTAGGCTATGCGCCGCAGTATCGTTTGGCCGAAGGGCTGAAAAAGGCCATGCCTTGGTACCTGGCGTATTTCCAAGCACTTGAACAAGGTCAGGCCAAGTAGGACGTCACTATGCACATTATGATTGTTATCCATTCGCTGCGTAGCGGAGGGGCCGAGCGCGTCACCGCCGATCTCAGTAGCTATTGGCATCGATTGGGTTACAAGGTCAGCGTCGTGACTCAGTTGAGCCCGGATACTGATATTTACCCGCTCGCTGAGGGTGTGCAGCGCCATGTCTTGCACACGGCCTATGATACCGGCGGGGGGTTACGCGGTGTTTGGGCTAATTGGCGCCGTGCCCGACGCCTGCGGGCGCTGATTAAAAAGCACCGTCCAGATTGTGTGTTGGGGATGATGACCACCAGCTCAGTTTTAGCGGTGATGGCTTCCCGAGGGTTAAAGAACCGAGTCATTGCCATGGAGCATACCCATCCGCCCAAACAAAAGCTGCCCGATGCTTGGAAAAAAATGCGTCAATGGGCTTATCAGCGCACCGATGCCGTGGTGACCTTAACCAGTGCGACCGCTCAGTGGGTGCGTACGCATATTCCCGGCACGCAGGTCCATGTGATCCCCAATGCTGTGCGCTGGCCTTTGCCTGAGATGGAGCCTGAGGTAGATAGTCACAAGCCGCACGGCCGCTATCGTTTGTTGGCGGTGGGTCGCTACCATGAGGTCAAAGGTTTTGACCGCTTGCTCCAGGCCTTTGGCATGTTGGCCAAGTATTTTCCAGATTGGGATTTGGCCATTGTCGGAGAGGGCCCCCAGCGCGATGCGCTGACCGCACAGATTGAGGCGTTGGGGCTGCAAGATCGCGTGCGCTTGGTGGGGCAGGTGGGCAATATGCAGGCATGGTACGAGAGTGCCGATATTTATGTGCTCAGCTCCCGTTACGAGGGGTTATCCAATAGCTTATTAGAGGCCATGGCTTGTGGGTTGCCGGTGGTGGCAGTGGACTGCGAGGTGGGGCCCCGGGAAATTATTCGCAATGATTTGGATGGTGTGCTGGTGTCCCCCGCAGATGATGTGGATGCCTTGGCTGCGCATTTATCCGATTTGATGGGGCGCCCGCTGCATCGGACCGCATTGGCACGTCGCGCGGTTGATGTACGCGATCGGTTTTCTGTGGCCCGTATCATGACCCTTTGGGAGTCAGTGCTACGTGCCGAACAACACCCGCTGCAGGCCCCTCAGCCCAGAGCACCCAAGAATCATCACGCCGCACAGACCACCCCTTCCGAGCACGCATCTGAGCCTCCGCAGGAGGACGCATGACGGCAGCTGTCCATAATGTTTTACAGCACACACCGCGCCGCGTGCTTTTTTTCGTCGGGACGATGAATGCAGGGGGTGCCGAACGTGTGGCAGCGACTTTGGCTAATGCTTGGGCTGCCCGTGGCGATGAGATATGTTTGGTCATGACCCATTTGGGTTCAGAGCATAGTTTTTACTCTTTGCATCCACAGGTCAGATGTGTGTCTTTGGCGGCATATTTGCCTTCGCGTGGGCGCTGGCTCAAGCCGCTGGCCAAGGCCCGAGCGATTCAGGCGGTGTACCAAGAGTTTCAACCAGATGTGGTGCTGTCCTTTCTCACCAACGTCAATGTCAATGTGCTCTATGCTCTAAAGGATGTCCAAGCGCCCATTGTGGTATGTGAGCGCACGCATCCCCTACATAGTCGTAGTGCCACTCGTAGTCTGCGACTGTTACGGCGTTGGTTGTACCCGCGTGCCAGTCGGGTGGTCTTGCAGACCGCGGCCAGTGCCGAGGATTTTGCTCGCGTACAAACTCATTCGCAGCCTTATGCCGTGATCCCTAACCCTATTGACCCCGAGCTCCTGCACCGCCCTCCGGCGTATGATAATGCCCGGCGTATGCCGCCCAAGGTCATTGCTTTGGGGCGATTGGCTGAGGTCAAACGTTTTGATTTGCTGATCGAGGCTTTTGCTTTGCTGCCCGCGGCCTATCACACCTGGGAGCTGCACCTCTATGGCGAAGGCCCGCAGCGAGCAGCGTTAACGCAGTTAGCACA
>JAJYTK010000268.1 GCA_021793095.1 Pseudomonadota bacterium | reverse complement strand
CCGATCTTTCACCATCAGGGGCGAATATTGAATCCGCACAACACGCGACACCATCAGAAGGGGAGTTGACCCGCACACCCCACGAATCGTCTGATACGCTGTCAATAGAGGACGAGCAGGCAGCAGATGCAGACAGTCAAGCCTCTGGCACCAAAACAGCTGGGGCCGATGGTGCAAAGGCGGGTGATCCCAGCGACACCTCTCCAGTATTGCGCGAGGGGCAGTCAGCCGCTCAAAGAGGGGGTGATGCAGACACCTCGCCATCAATCCGTCAGGAACAAAAGCCCGAACGGACATTGACCGGTACGAATTCCTCGACATCACAAAGTACAGATATGGAAGCAAGCTGGATACAAAAGCATTTCATTACGTTGATGCTGGCCTTATTGGCTTTTATTGTCGTCTTTACTGTTTGGATTTTGCGCCGAGCAAATAAGACCACCGTTGAGTTGGAATCTCCTGATCGGGTGACTGATGAGATGATTCAGGCCAAGCTACAGGATATTAATCTTGACCTCGATGTCCCTCCTTCGGATGAGTCGGGGGACATAGGGCGTTCCAGCCAATCTTGATTGGGGCTTGAAATGCAGCGATGGAGTCTGGGTATTGCCTATAATGGCGATGGATGGCATGGTTGGCAAAAACAGCCCAATGTGGCCACGATCCAAGCTCAGGTAGAGTCGGCCCTTTATGATTTTCTAGGTTTAGAGATACAAACTGTCTGCGCTGGCCGCACGGATACGGGGGTACACGCGCTCGAGCAGGTGGTGCATTTGGATACCGCGCTCGAGCGCCGTGAAATGGCCTGGATTCGTGGTCTCAATAGCCACTTACCCAACAGCATTCGCGTACAGTGGGCGCGGCAAGTCGATGCGCAGTTTCACGCTCGATTTAGTGCTCAGCGCCGTCATTACTTATATTTAGTACGCAATGCGCCGCATCCAACTCCGTTTACTGAGGCGCGTGTTGCTTGGGTTTTTCAACCGCTGCAGCTGCAGCCGATGCAAGAGGCAGCAAAGTTGTTGGTAGGTACGCACGACTTTTCATCTTTTCGTTCTGCAGATTGTCAGGCGCACAGCCCGATCCGAGAGCTACAGCAATTAAATATTTGGCAGCAGGGGGAATATTTCATTTTTTATTTTTGCGCAAATGCATTTTTGCATCATATGGTGCGCAATTTAATGGGGGTACTGATCCATATTGGTAAGGGTAAGCAACCTGCGCGTTGGGCACGAGATGTCCTCGAGTATCGCGATCGGCGTCGTTCAGCGCCTACGTTTTCGCCCACCGGGTTATATCTGGCCAGGGTTGATTATCCTGCTCATTTTAAGATTCCTCAGCATGAGCTGAGCGCGTTAGTACACCGACATTTGAACCTGACCTGTGTTAAGGTTTAGTACTTATCGTTGCGTCTGACATATTTGTTAACCAAACGTTTTTATCCTAAAAAATAATATGCACTTTTTACTGACATGCAGCTCTCTCATCGATAGGTTAAATCGCACTGTGGGGCGCTCCGTTGCATGGTTGACTCTGATTGTGGTCTTGGTCAGTGCCATTAATGCGGTGGTGCGCAAGACTTTTAACGTCAGTTCCAACGCATGGTTGGAATTGCAGTGGTATTTATTTGGTGCGATTTTCCTTTTGGCTTCGGGCTATACCTTTCTGCGTAATGAGCATGTACGCGTGGATGTTATCTCGCAAAATTTTTCACGCCGAGTGCAAATTTATATAGAAATCTTCGGGGTGCTTTGTTTTTTATTGCCAGCATTTGGTTTGGTCTTTTGGTTATCCATCCCATATTTCTATAAATCTTTGATCACCTGGGAGCTTTCTTCCAATACCGGTGGCCTCATTCGGTGGCCAGTCAAACTATTAATTCCCGTAGGGTTTGGGCTGCTTTTGCTTTCCGGTATTTCGCATTTAATCAAATGTATCGGTTATTTGATGGGCATCGCTCCAGATCCTATTGCCCAAGCAGAAAAGCAGCAGCGCTCAGAGCTTGAGATAGCTGATGACATTGCTCAGTATGCGCAAGCAATCACCGAACAATCAGCTGAACAACAGAAAAAACAGTCATCATAAGTCGGTGGGCCATTCATGTACGATTTAATTGCTTCTAATTTAGCCCCGATCATGTTTTTTAACTTGATCGTTTTTTTATTGTTGGGCTTTCCAGTTGCATTCACTTTAGCAGCGGTAGGGATTTTGTATGGCCTAGTCGCCATCGAGTTTGGTTTCATGCAGCCTGCTTTGTTTCAGGCCTTGCCGCAGCGCATTTACGGCATTATTGCTAACGACACCTTACTCGCGGTGCCTTTTTTCACCCTGATGGGCTTAGTGCTCGAGCGCTCGGGGATGGCCGAGGATCTACTGGATACCATTGGTCAATTGTTTGGCCCCATACGGGGTGGGCTAGCCATTGCCGTGATTTTTGTAGGCGCGATGCTGGCAGCCACCACTGGCGTGATTTCTGCCTCAGTAATTTCTATGGGATTGATCTCTTTACCGATCATGCTGCGCTACGGCTATGATCGTCGCTTGGCCTCTGGGGTGATTGCGGCCTCGGGGACCTTGTCTCAGATTATTCCCCCGTCAATTGTTTTGATTATATTGGCTGACCAGCTGGGGCGTTCTATTGGCG
>JAJYTK010000267.1 GCA_021793095.1 Pseudomonadota bacterium | reverse complement strand
CTGCTCGTCCTGAGGACTGAAATTACGCAGCTGAAACCAGAAATAACGCGTATTTTTCTCGTCTATAGGGGTCAAAAAATTGTAGGAATCCATCAAAAACACATCCGGATGAAAGGGTGGCTCATCCGTCGCTGTGCCGGCGGGGGTAAAGATTGCCCGAATCACAGCATGTGCAGGATAACGCATCTCGTATTGCTGCTTGCGATCGCAATTGCCCTTAAAACGAACAAACTGCTGATAAAAAGGCGCCACCTCGATGTCATGCAACCAACGATAGGCCGTCACACCGAGCGCGTCCTCAGTCACCTCTAAGGGTACCCCTACGAGGTCATCACTGCCAAACGATGTCTGGTGCACCCAAGAAACATGTGTGGGATCGAGTAAATTATCTGTGATGTAGAGATAATTGCATGCCACATCCATCGCGTCACCGCGGTTGACCCCCCAATCGGGGTCATCCCACTGGGTGATCTCTATAATATCATTGGCATCGGCCAGCGTGGGCTCGCCCATCCAGACCCAAATCAGCCCATAGCGCTCGACGCAGGGATAATGGCGCACAACCGCGCGCGCTGGTATTTCCGCACAGGCAGGGGCGCGCACGCACTGGCCCTGCCCATTAAATGTCAGCCCATGATAACCGCACTCGACGGTGTCACCGATGAGGCGCCCCATCGATAGCGGCAACCGACGGTGTGGGCAAGAATCATGCAGCGCCACGGGCTGGCCGTCTTCTTGGCGGTACAGTACCAAATCTTGGGACAACATCCGCACCGGCAGCAACTGCCGCCCAACCTCATCAGCAATCGCTGCCACATACCACGCATTATAGATAAACATAGAGACTTACAACAAAAGAATAAAACGCTGCGGTTAACGCACCACTACACGACCTGTGCCAGAGATTGGGCAAAATAAGACACGTTTTGATTATTGAGTCCAGGCACACAGACCCGCCCAGAGGCCAATAAATAAATACCAAACTCATCGCGTAAACGATCCACCTGCTCAGAGGTCAGCCCGGTATAACTAAACATACCGTTTTGCTCTAACCAATAAGAGGCATCGTACTGCGGGGCATAATGTGCCAGCTGCTTGGTCACGGCCTGACGCATTTCACGGATGCGCTCGCGCATGCCAGCCACCTCGGCCTCCCATTGGGCACGCCACTCGGGATTAGACAATACCGCCGCCACCACCTGAGCCCCATGAGCAGGCGGGTTGGAATACAAACGACGCACGATGGCCTCGAGCACCCCGCGTACATGCTGCGCGCCACTGGCGCTAGAGCACACCACAGACAGCGCACCACAGCGCTCACTGTAGTAGGAAAAGTTTTTAGAAAAAGAATTGGCCACTAAAAAGGTCAACTGGGCATCGTACATGGCACGCAGCACATAGACATCCTCAGTGACCCCCTCGGCAAAGCCCTGATAAGCCAAGTCGAGGAAAGGGATCAACTGACGCTCTTTGAGCACCGGGATGAGTTGTTGCCACTGCGCACGACTGAGATCCACCCCGGTGGGGTTATGACAGCAAGGGTGCAGCAGCACGATGCTGCGCGGCGGCAGTTGCATCAGATCACTGAGCATCCCCTCGAAATCGACGCGCTTAGTCGTGGCATCAAAATAACGATAGCTATGAGTACGTATGCCACAGCCTTTGAAAATCGCCTCGTGGTTGGCCCAGTTGGGATCGCTGACCCACAGCTCGCTCTGGGGGAAGGCCTCGTGCAGCAACTCGCCCCCGACACGTAAAGCACCTGTCCCGCCCACACTCTGAATCGTGGCGATACGCCCCTCATCGACGGCCTCTTGGCCAAATAATAACGCCTGTACAGATGAGCAATAATCAGGCAAACCCGCCATAGGCAAATAGATACGGGGTTCATTGCGTTCGGCCCAAGAGCGCTCGACCGCGTGCACCACATCGAGCACAGGCACCTGCCCCTCGTCATCAAAATACAAACCAATAGAGAGGTTGATTTTTTCCTGCCGCGGATCTTCTTGAAAGGCCTGGGCTACTTTAAAAATGGGATCGCCTGCGTAGGCTTGTAAATGATTAAACATTGGTAACTGCAATTCCGTATAGAATGAGGAGAAAAAAGAAAGCCTGCGCCCCTCCTGACCGGTACACGCACTGACAGGGGCCATATCTAATCATAAAAGAACCTGCGCCGAGAAAAAAGGCCAGGTAGAAAAAAAGACCAAACAAAGGGCGCTCGCCCCTAATAGCAAGCAAAACCCAACCGCCCATGTTAGCATTTGTACGGTTAGTTGCGAATTCAAACGCGTATCATATCAACAAGCATCCATGAAGACGGCACAGACTCCCACCGATTTCTTTACCCTAGCGACCGATGCACAGCCCACCGCCCTCCAATTGACAGGCCAATGGACGCTGGCCAACTATATGTCGCTAAAACGCGCGTTGACGCAGTTTCCTGCACAACAGCGCGATGCCCTCTTGCATTTGGATTTTAGTCAGCTCAAACAGCTCGACACGGCCGGGGCCAAGCGCCTGTGCCAATTTATTGGTTTAAAACAACTGGATCAGGCCCTACAACAGGCCCAGGGGTTGTCTAAAGAACGCCTCGCACTGCTACAAACCGTGGCCGATGCCCTGCGCAAAGAAGAGCCCCACGC
>JAJYTK010000266.1 GCA_021793095.1 Pseudomonadota bacterium | reverse complement strand
CATGGCCTGCAAATCAAAGCCTGATGCCTCTCGAGGAATCCCAACAACCTGCACCCCATGCATGCGCAACATCGACAACACATTGGCATAGCAAGGCACCTCAACCAAGACCGCATCGCCTGGCTGTAGCAATGCTCCCCATACCAAGTCCAAAGCCTGCGTGGCTCCTTGGGTCAGCAAAATCTGCCGGGTATTCACCTGTAGGCCATATTGGGCCAGATGTTGCACCAAAAATTCTCGCAGCGGTAAATAACCATAAGGATGCCCGTAACTACTTAATTGCCCCAGAGGGACACGCGTCAGACTGCGTAATGCGGTGTCCAAACCGGAGCGCCGTAGCCACTGCGTGGGCAGCCAGCCGCACCCTGATTTGATAGGGATAGATTGATCGGCAAAGACATCCTCTAGCAGCCAACGCTCACCGACCTTGGGCGGCTGCCAAGACTGCACATCTGCTAACACAGACGATGTGGGTGGGTTTTTGGAGGCTTTTGACATCCCCGGGGGCAAAGGGGTGACCCAATAGCCGGCTCCAGGGCGGGCAAATAACCACCCCTGAGCCACCAACCGACCGTAGGCCTGGGACACTGTATAGGGGCTCAGATCATGGGTACGTGCAAAACGTCGAATAGAGGGCACAGCGCTGCCCGGGGGCAAAATGCGTTGTTGCACGGCCTGCTGTACGGCCGCAATCACCTGCTCGACCAAGGTGGGTGCGGTGCGCACACCCGCATGCCGTTGAGGTTCAAATAACTTGATGTCCATAGCGCTCGACCAATACAGTTTTATCCAATTGAGCAATACAGTTTAACGTTTTTATCAGCACTGTATATTCATAAATGGTCCAAACTCAACACACAATAAACAAAACAAGTCCCATCACGCATTAAGGAGCACCCCATGAGTCAACACCAACATCCTGATCTTTCGCATCTTTGGATGCCCTTTACCGCCAATCAACAATTTAAGAAAGACCCCCGACTCTTAGTCGGTGCCAAAGGGATGTATTACACCGCCGCGGGTGGAGAGCAGATCCTGGATGCCACCGCGGGACTTTGGTGTGTAAATGCCGGTCATGGCCGCGAGGAAATCAGCGCCGCCATTGCCCAGCAGACACAGACCCTGGACTACGCCCCCAGCTTTCAGATTGGCCATGAAGACTCCTTTCGTGCCGCCAAAGCTGTTGCACAACTCATGCCAAAAGGGCTAGACCGTATATTTTTCACCAACTCAGGCTCAGAGGCCATTGATACGGCCCTGAAAATTGCTATTGCCTATCATCGCGCACGCGGCGATGCCCAGCGTACCCGCCTCATTGGTCGCGAGCGAGGCTACCACGGAGTGGGGTTTGGAGGCATTTCTGTTGGCGGGATTTCCAACAACAGAAAAAACTTTTCAAGCCTATTGCTGCCCCACGTGGATCACCTCCCGCATACCCATCATCTAGAAAAAAACGCCTTTAGCCGCGGTCAACCTGCTTGGGGCGCGCATCTGGCGGATGAACTAGAAAATATCATTGCATTACACGATCCCAGCACCATTGCGGCTGTGGTGGTCGAGCCCATGGCGGGTTCCACCGGTGTACTGGTGCCCCCCAAAGGCTATTTAGAAAAATTGCGCGAAATCACCGCCAAACACGGGATATTGCTTATTTTTGACGAGGTCATCACAGCCTTTGGCCGCTTGGGCTATAACACTGCCAGCGAAATGTTGGGCATCACTCCCGATCTCATCACCCTAGCCAAAGGCATTAGTAATGCAGCGGTGCCCGCAGGTGCCGTTGCCGTTCACCGAGATCTCCATGACGCCATTGTCCATGGCAGCGCAGGCGGCATTGAGTTTTTCCACGGCTATACCTATTCAGCACACCCGCTGGCCACTGCCGCTATCTTGGCCACCTTGGATATTTATGCCCGCGAAGAGCTCTTTATGCGGGCCCGCAGACTGTCTCCTTATCTGGAACAGGCGGCGCATGCCCTACGCGATAGCCGGCATGTCATGGATATCCGTAATATCGGTCTGGTCGCTGGGATAGAGCTCAGCCCGCGCCCCGGGGCGGCAGGAGCTCGTGCCGCTGAGGCCTTTGAGAAATGCTTTGATCGGGGGGTGTTGATCCGCTATACCGCGGACACCATTGCCATTTCTCCCCCATTAATCGTCACAGAAGGCCAAATCGATCAAATATTTAATACTCTGGCCGAGGTCTTGAAAACCATTGATTAAATAGAAAATGCCCACCCCTAAATAATTATTAGCTATTAGCTTATAATGCATGGTGATTCGCGCGTTATCTTCTTGACGCGCTGCTGATAGGGATCATCATTCATGCTTGTCATCACCATTTTGGGCGCCCTAGTCGGTCTGGTCCTAGGTTTAACAGGTGCTGGAGGGGGTATTTTAGCCGTCCCTGCATTGGTCTTGGGCATGCACTGGCCCATGACTCAGGCCGCCCCCATCGCGCTGATTGCTGTGGGCCTGGCAGCCATCACGGGTGCCCTTGATGGGCTACAGAAACGCCAAGTCCGCTATAAGGCAGCGATGCTCATGGCCCTCGCTGGGGCGCTGACCGCCCCACTGGGCATCGCCGTGGCGTATCGCTTACCTGATACGGCGCTGATGATTTGCTTTGGGGCCTTGATGATACTGATTGCCGCGCGCAT
>JAJYTK010000265.1 GCA_021793095.1 Pseudomonadota bacterium | reverse complement strand
TTACATAACCAAACAAACCATCCGGTTGAGCTACTGGCCGCGCGTAGTGCGGCTTATGACCTACTGATGCTGCACCAGTCGTATGAGGAGGATGGACTGTTAAAAATGAAGATGGCCGATGCCATCGTGATTCCTGCAGATGACAGTTTATCGTTTGTGCCAGGAGGCTACCATCTCATGCTTGAAGAGCCCACACAAAAAGTGCAGGTGGGTGATCGCATCGAGATAGAATTTTTGCTCAAACCAGAAAATAAAGAATCCCACGTGCTCGTGAACAGCCAATGTCGGGTTAATTCACCCAAGGCGCGGCAGTATGATGAGTCATCCGAGCCGTAATCACCGCCCTTGAGGCTTTAGGTTTGAGGTGCGCCACGGCGCATCGGCTCAAAAGGGTATGTTTTTTGAGCCTACACAGGCAGGACAGCGCCCTGCCTGCGCGATAAAAAATAAATGAGACACAAAGGGGCGCGCCTCAATTACTGAAAAAGCTCGAGTCGACTGCGTGCTGTTTCTGCTGCTTTAGAGTCGGGGTATTCATCGACGATACGCTGCAACGTCTGTTGGGCGCTGTCCAAATCGTTGGTTTCTACCTGACTAGAGGCGATGACCATCAGGGCATCTGGGGCCCGCGGGCTAGCAGAATACTCTTCGATCATGCCTTGGAGGCGCTGAATCGCCGCAGAAAATTTCTTGGTGGCAAATAAACTGCTGCCCTCGTAGAACAAGGCCTCGTCGCCATAAGCGCTGTCAGGATAAGCATCTGCAAAGGCGTTTAAGGCACTGGCGGCCTCTTGGTATTGCCCATTGCGGTACAGCTCCATCGCCGTTTCAAATGCAACCTGCTCTTGGGGATCAGCAAATGCGTGCGTGGCAATTTGAGGGCTGTCTTGGCTTTGGCGGCCACTTTGCCAGCTGAGCTTTTCTACCTCGCCACGCAGTTGAGCGACCTCTTGGCGTAACATCTCAACCTGATCTGCAAGCATGAGGCGGGTTTGTTGATTGTGCTCGTTCATTTGGCGTACTTGTTGACGCAGCTCCAGTATGGCACGTCGGGCCTCATCATCTGAAAAAGACCAAGCCGCACTGCTGGCCCCAAGTGTCAGGGACAGGGTCGCGCAAAGTAGTACGTATTGTTTGAGCTTTGCCAATGAGAACATTTTTTCACCTATAGAAAAGAAACGCCGCAGCAAAGCTACGGCGTTAATAAAGCGCATAGAGCAGGCGCATCTGCGTCTAGGCGCAGATGCCAAGGCCATTTAACGCTGATATTCGATATCGGCTCTGCGGTTTTCCGCGTAATCGGCCTCTGTATTGCCTAGAGCGCTGGGGCGCTCTTTACCAAAACTGATGGTTTCGATTTGATCTCTATTAACGCCTAGTAGATTCATCATGCGGGCGACGGCCTCGGAACGGCGTTGACCGAGCGCTAGGTTGTACTCGGTGCCGCCGCGTTCGTCAGCATGCCCCTCGATACGTACCTGCTGTTCGGGTTGATCACGCAGGTAGCTTGAGTGCATTTCAACCAAGTCACGATATTGATCCGCAACCTCGTAGCTATCGAAATCAAAATAAACAGAACGGTCTTGGGACAAGGGGCTGGCAGGATCAAAAGGATCCATCACAACGCCTGTGCCAGAATCACCAGTACCACGAGCATCAGTGCCTGCGCCTGTGCCTTGGGATTCATCTAGTGGGACTGAGCTACAAGCGGCTAATACCAGTGCCAATGTCGCTAAAGTAAAACCTCTATAAATACGCGAGCTCATTAGTTTTCCTTGCTAAAAAAGGTCAACACAAAAGTTAATCGGTAAACGGGCCCCATGTGGGCTCACGCACAGTACCGTTCAGAGCAGAGAGGGTCTGGCGGACACGTCCGTCTACAGATGTGACTGCTAAAACGCTCTTGCCACCTTTCACAGTACTATACAGTATTTGTTGCCCATTCGGCGCAAAACTTGGGGACTGGTCGTCGGGGCCATTAGTGATGATTTGCTCCTCCTCCGTATCCAGATTTAATATGGCGACACGGTATGCGCCATCCCTACGGGTAACATAAACAAGGTTGTCTTCGTCGGGAGCAACTTGTGGTGAAATGTTGTAACTGCCGTTAAACGTTACTCGCTGGGCCTCACCACCCTCTACCGGTACGCGGTAAACCTGTGGGCTGCCGCCACGGTCACTGGTAAACAGCAGCCATTTCCCATCAGGAGAAAAGCTGGGTTCGGTATCAATCAAGGGTGAGCGCATGACTCGGCGCAAGCCTGAACCATCTGCATTGATGGTATAGAGCTGTGAAATACCATCTTTGGAAAGCGCAATCGCGAGCTGCTCTCCGTCAGGGGACCAGGCCGGGGCACTGTTGTTTCCTTTAAAATTTGCTACAGGTTCGCGCTCGGCAGTACGCAGGTTTTGCACATAAACCACAGGCTTATCCATTTCAAAACTGACATAAGCGAGCTTATCACCCTTAGGAGACCAAGCCGGTGAAATGATGGGCTGCTTAGAACGCAGCATGACCTGCGGATTTTGACCATCAGCATCTGCGATCTGTAGCTCATAGGTATCCCCGGTGTGCAGGACATACGCTATTTTGGTTGAAAACACACCGCGCATGCCTGTTATTGCCTCGTAAATACGATCGGCAATACGGTGCGATAGGCGTCTGAGC
>JAJYTK010000264.1 GCA_021793095.1 Pseudomonadota bacterium | reverse complement strand
GTTACGAGATATGGGGGCCGCCTTAACCGGTGAGTCCGCGCATAAAATAGCTGTCGGCCTCGAGACCCTGGATCTGCGAATGCAACGCATTTGTAGCAGCGCACTGCAGCTGGCGCGCTTCTTACAAGAGCACCCTCAGGTGAGCAAAGTGCATTATCCGGGCTTAGAAAATCACCCACAACATCAGCGGGCCAAAGAATATTTTCCGCGCGGTAACGGCGGGCTGGTGAGCTTTGAGCTATATTCTGGTGTCAATTTGTTGCGATTTTTAGATCAGTTGCAGGTTATTATTCTCTCAACTCACTTAGGTGATAGTCGCAGCTTGATCTTGCCAGTGGCGCAAACCATCTACCACGAGATGGGGCCGCAGATGCGCGCGGAAATGGGTATTGATGAGCAGCTACTACGCCTATCTGTGGGGCTAGAAGACCCGATCGATTTGCAGAGTGATTTAGACGCAGCATTAACGTTTGCTTCTGAGGTCTAATCACGCTTATCATACGAGGTTGTTTCCTAGTTATTATTGAGCCTTTGGCAGGCGATGTGATTGTTTTAGTGCCATTAGAGCTTTGTGCCTAGAAATGGGGCGTCGAACATGTTAAAACTTAACAGTGTTGCGGTTTAGAGCTTGATGGCGGTAGTTTTTGCTTGACAATGCCATCATTCAAAGGCTTAATAACTGCTTCTGTCTCTACAACATAGTATTTGGTGCAGTCCAGCTATTTGTATGACGGTTGCAGTCGTAAGAAGAAAACAAGTCAATCCATTTTTCAATGAGTGGTGTTCGCCGTTTTCAGGTACTCACCACCTCCATTTTCAGGGGTAATCCTCAAATGAATAAAACCGAGCTCATAGAATTCATTTCCACGAAGGCCGATTTATCCAAAGCAGACGCTGGGCGTGCATTAGATGCATTCATCGATGCTGTGACAACAACCCTCAAGGATAAAGATTCGGTGACATTGGTTGGTTTCGGTACTTTTACAGTGACCGAGCGCGCTGCACGTACAGGCAGAAATCCACGCACTGGCGAAACGATCGAGATCAAAGAGGCGACCGTTCCACGTTTCCGTCCAGGAAAAGCACTGCGCGACGCCGTCAACTCATAGGCTAAATTTAGTACTTGCAGTTTTTGGGTTTTTGACTTATAATTTTTTTCTTTAAGCTTTCTTGTAGTTAATACTTACAAAATGGCTTTGGGTGCTTAGCTCAGCTGGTAGAGCGCCGCCCTTACAAGGCGTAGGTCACTGGTTCGATCCCAGTAGCACCCACCAAAAAAATTAGCCTATTATGGGTTTAGCATATGCTGTTAAACCCTCGTGGGTGCTTAGCTCAGCTGGTAGAGCGCCGCCCTTACAAGGCGTAGGTCACTGGTTCGATCCCAGTAGCACCCACCAAAATACAATATATAAATCAAGCCTTAGAGCCTATCTAGGGCTTTTTTTATGCCTAATAGTGGGGCAAACGATACTGCGCAATAGGCGCTGTGTATTGTGTTAAACAGTGCAAAATCAATAAAAAAGCGCTATTTTTTCTATGCTTGGTATCCTGTGCAGAGTATGATAAATGGTGTTTCACTGGATAATAAGCTTTAGCATAGGATTCAAAATGAAAATCAAATCTATATTGGCTTGTGTGGTTGCAGCTCCTCTTTTGTTGAGCAGCACATTGGCTATTGCTGACACGGTCTCTGGTACAGATGGCGAGACTTTATATTTATATGAGGCCGCTCAGAGTGATTTAAATTTGGTCAGCAGCTATAAACAGTTAATCGCTCCTGTCCTCGACAAGGCAGACTGGCTACGCGGTTATGGCACCGCGTCGCCGGCACAGGTAGAAAACCTAGATGGTACTGAATATTGGGTTTTCGCAGGATGTAAACCCCACGATTGCCCCAGTCAGAGTTATGTGGTGATGTACGACCCCACACAGAAAAAAATGGTGGCTGGAGCGCTTGTGACGAATACCTATGAGGAGCAAGACATTCAATCCAGTCAAATTGAATGGTTGGGTGAGACCAATTTAGATTACACCCGCGTGCTCGGAAAATATTTGTATTAATGCACACAGCTCTTTGATGATACTGCCGATACATGGATACCGTGTATCGGCTTTTTTGTGGCTAAAAATTATCAATTGATCATCTTGAAGGGAGTGGATTTGTTTGATTTTAAGCAATAAATAGCGTGATTAGCAGATGAGATTGAGAGTGGTGTTGAGAATCATTATCGTTACTGTTAAGATGTGAATGATTCTTTTTAAAGTATCCTAGGTGACTGCGATTTAATGGCAACCGGCCGTCGGGCTTTATTTATTTTGCAGTGTCCTAGGGTCTTTTGTTTTCTGTATGTGTTGGGGCAGATTTGAGTAGCTCTCGTTATCGATTTCTGGCGCTTATCGCCAGCATTTTAGCGCATGTGCTGTTGGCGTTTTTTATCTTGAGGCAATCCCAAGCCAAAATTGCCACGATTGAAAGTGCACAAAGCGTAGAAAATGTAGTGCAAGTTAATTTTATAGCTGAAGCCCCAGAGCCTAAGCCTGAGCCCGAGGTCCGAGAAGAACCTCTCGAGCCAGAGGATGATCCTTTACTCGCCTTGGAAACTGAATCCACTTGGGACGTCGCCCAAGTAGAAGAGTTATTGCGCCCCGAACCTGAGCCAGAACCGGAGCCTG
>JAJYTK010000263.1 GCA_021793095.1 Pseudomonadota bacterium | reverse complement strand
CCGATCTTAATAATTTTTAGTGCTGGGCTGTGGATGTTTAATTTATCAAAAACAACTCTGACGCGATCTAGACCCAAATCAATTTCTGTGGGGTGTAATGCAAGTAAGTAATCTTGCCACTGCTCTATGCTTTGAAGATCGTTCTGCGCGTGCCCCATGGGCCATACTCCTTTAAAACAAAATTGGCAGGTAGGCGACGCCCACCTGCCAACAAGACAATACCGATAGCTAGCGATGAGTTATTTGCGCTGAGGCGGTAAATCTGTACAAATACCCAATGACTCTGCGGCTGCCATATGAATAGACTCACCCAAGGTGGGATGTGGGTGAATGGTACTGGCAATATCCACTTGATCGGCGCCCATTTCAATCGCTAACCCTACCTCAACAATCATGTCGCCAGCACCTGTGCCGACGATCGCCCCGCCGATAATGCGCCCAGTTTCCTCATCAAATATGAGTTTAGTGAGCCCCTCATCGCGGGCATTGGCAATTGCGCGCCCGGAAGCCATCCAGGGGAATCGACCGATTTTAACCTTTAGCCCCTGGGCTTTGGCCTCTTCTTCTGTGATGCCTACCCAAGCTACCTCGGGATCGGTATATGCTACAGAGGGAATCACACGCGCATCAAAAAAGCGCTTGTGCCCCGCCGCCGCTTCTGCCGCGACATGCCCTTCGTGAACCGCTTTGTGTGCCAGCATTGGCTGCCCAATAATATCCCCGATAGCAAAGATATGGGGTACATTGGTACGCATTTGCTGATCAACAGCAATATAGCCACGCTCATCAACAGCAATACCGGCTTGTTCTGCACCAATATTTTTACCGTTAGGGATCCGCCCAACGGATTGCAGTATCAAGTCGTAGCGCTGCTCTTCTTTGGGTGCCTTGTCACCTTCGAATTGGGCCCATAGACCATCATCATCCGCACGCACGCTCACAGTTTTAGAATTTAGCCAAATATTCTCAAAACGCCAAGCGTTATGTTTTTGCCAAATTTTAACTAAATCCTTGTCAGCGCCCTGCATTAAGGTGGGCTGCATCTCTACTAAGTCTATTTTGGCACCTAAGCCAGCATAAACGGTGGCCATCTCTAATCCAATAATACCCCCACCGATGACGAGCATTTTCTCTGGGATTTCAGGTAAAGTTAAAGCCCCTGTTGAGTCAATCACTCGTTCGTCATCTGGCATAAAGGGAAGATGCACTGCACGGCTACCCGCAGCGATGATCGCATGTTTAAAAGCGACCACCTCTTGGCCTTGCTCGGTACGAACTGACAAATGATGAGGGTCTTGAAACTCGCCCACGCCCTGAATCACACGCACCTTGCGGGCCTTGGCCATCCCGGCCAAACCTTGTGTGAGCTTATTGATCACCCCATCTTTAAACTGGCGCATCTGTGCGAGATCGATGGTGGGCTGCTCAAAGCTAATCCCATGGTCCTTGAGATCGAGTGCAGTCTCGTAAGCAGCAATGGTGTGCAATAAACTCTTGGATGGGATGCACCCCACGTTAAGGCAAACACCACCTAATGTGCTATAGCGCTCAACAAGCACGACATTTAAGCCTAAATCTGCAGCGCGGAAGGCCGCTGAATACCCCCCAGGGCCTGCCCCTAAGACAACCACATCAACGGCATCAGCCGGAGCTTGATCGCTGCTGCTCTGGGCGGCTGCAGCAGTTGTCGCAGATGCGGACTCGGTCGAGGCCTGAGCAGTGCTCTGTGTATCTGATTCGCTTTGCTCGGCAGCGGCACTGTCAGAGGTAGCTGCCTCTGCGGCACCACCTCCCTCAGCGAGTTTTACCTCGGCAATGGGATCACCTGTTTTGACCTTGTCACCCACCTTGACCAGCAACTCTAAAATCTCACCTGCATGACTGGATGGGATTTCCATAGAGGCTTTATCTGATTCGAGCGTGATCAGGCTTTGCTCTTCTTCTACCTGATCGCCCACCGCTACCAACACCTCGATAACGTCTACCTCTTCGTCGGCGCCAATATCCGGAATCACTAAAGTATGTTTAGACATAAGTGTCCCCTTTATAGAATAATGCGGCGGAAATCGGCCAACAGTTGTGCGAGGTAGGCATTAAAGCGCGCAGCCGCCGCCCCGTCAATCACGCGGTGGTCATAGGACAATGATAAGGGAAGCATGAGGCGAGGCTCGAACTCATTGCCATTCCAAACAGGCTGCATACTCGAACGCGATACACCGAGAATCGCCACCTCTGGCGCATTAATAATCGGTGTGAAATCAGTGCCCCCAATCCCCCCTAAAGAAGAAATAGTGAAGCATCCGCCCTGCATTTGCGCTGCTCCTAATTTACCTTCACGGGCCTGGGCGGCTAAATCGCCCATTTCTTGGGCAATTTCGATCACCCCTTTTTTGTCGGCGTCTTTGAGTACAGGAACGACTAGGCCTTGGGGTGTATCCGCGGCAAAGCCGATGTTGTAGTACTTTTTCAAAACTAAATTATCCCCATCCAGCGAGCTATTGAACTCGGGGAATTTCTTGAGTGCGGCCACACATGCTTTGATTAAAAATGCGAGCATCGTCACGCGCACGCCATCCTTTTTGTACTCGGCATTTAATTGCTTACGCAATGCCTCTAGTTCAGTGATGTCTGCCACATCATTATTAGTGACATGCGGAATCATCACCCAATTTCGATGCAAA
>JAJYTK010000262.1 GCA_021793095.1 Pseudomonadota bacterium | reverse complement strand
GTTTCTGCTTTGGGTGAAATGTTGGAACAAACGAAAGCTGCAACTTGTTTTCTGCTTTTATTCTTGTTTGGTTTCTTGTGGTTTTTCTTAACCCCCTCCTGATTAGCGGTGCTTGAAATTAGAGCGCGCGCGGCCCTTTCTCCTTTTTGTTGATGTTTTTATTTATAAATATCTTTTCGGCGATATCTCTGTCTTTGCGGGAAAAGTCTGTGCAGTGTTTATGAAAGGCATAGGCGCTAGCTATTTTTATGAAGGCTATAGTGAGTTTAAAACGGAAGAAGTTTGAGCTGACTGAATCCAAATGATTTCTATTACATGCTCGACCCAAATCAGTGGTTAAACCTAGCTTAAAAAATCCAAGCCTATTGACACAACTCCCGTATCGATAAATCAATACGGGAGTGTTAACTGTCTGCTAGTTAAGGGTGGGGTGGTGCAAGGCGCTGCGTGGTATGAGGGGGGTATTGACACGGGAGGGGCGCTCGGGATCGCTATGAATTGTAAGCACGCCAATAGGGCCCGCTAAAATATCCGGTAGTGTGCTTAAGCCGTGGGTCACGTCGCTACTACTGATGCTCACACGTAAGCGCTGGCCTTTTTTGATAATCGCAGAAGTCGGAAATATTTCTACTTGGGCCAGAAAGGGCTCGCCAGGAGTGACTGTTAGTTCTGCTGCTTGGGTGAACGGGTGCCAAGGCTGGATCAATTTACCCTCTAGGTAGCGTGATCTCTCTTCCTCTAGATGACGCATAGAGCCGAGCAGTACGCCGTTAGTTAAAGCAGTGGACACTATGCCAGATTCATCGACTTGAGTGATTGTGACAGATAGCCCTGTGTTATGCGCTGTGGTTGAGACCCAGAGTTCTGCAGCGATAGGGCCATAAATAATCATGTCTTCTTCGAGTGGTTCTGTTGTAAAAGTTATTTCTGCCATCTCATTAATATTGTTATTGTGAGCGCAAAATGGCATAAGCATGCCAAGAATACCTGCGGTCCATTGGCTAGAGCTGCGTGAACATAATCCACCGATGGGGTGTTGGAGTACGCTAGACGTGCCAATTTCCGTATTGGGCTCAGTAATGAGTTTACCAGGTGCAGGATCAATCAATGTCATCAGGGTATCTCCGAGCTTTTCTATATCGGCAACTCCTACTACAGAACCCAGAAGCTTGTTGATATCCACAATGCCTAGCGTCACTTGGCTTACCAAAGTAGATAGTAAATTGGTGACACTACCTAGTGGCGAGTTGTTTATGGTTTCGTTGAGCAGTTTGCCAATATTTATTAGGTCGCTAGAAGATAAGATTTTATTTTCGGGCTTCCCTTTTAAGTAAAAAGTTTGGACGGTCGTTTCAGGATGTGGCCAGTCTTCTAAGGTGTAAAACGTATCTTCAACTTTGAAGTACTGGGTAACTGCTGGAAAGGCTTCAGCTTTTGTATCCATCTCTTTTAAATAGCGATCAAACCAAGCGAGTTGGATTTGTCGTGCCTCAGGCAGGCCGTAATCGGGTAAACCCGCGATCATGGAGCCATCTAAATGTTGCCATGGGCCCATAAGGAGCTTGGCAGTGGTATGGTTTTTTAATGCTTCATACAAGAGCGGTTCGCCCCGCTGAAATAAGTCGTCTAAGCCGCCGACTATAAAGGTGGGTACTTGAATCTTATCTGCAAATTCAATGACAGAGCGTTCTCGCCAAAACTCAGAATCGTAGGCCATGCCATCAAGGTTTAAGAGTGCTTTGGAGATAGTGCCTATCGGAAACTCTTCGATTACGAGGCTTTGGATTCTGGTGATTAGGTTATTGATGAGCTGAGTAGGGTTGTCTGCGGTCACTTCAGCAGGAGTAGGAAATAGCCCTAACCCTTCCACGAGCCCTATCCATAAGGGTATGAATCCGATATTGATTTGGCCACCTTGAAAGACAATATCACGGTAGGCATCACCCATAGGGACGGTGGCAAAAATAGCTTTTACACTTGGGTGCTGGGTCGCGCCTGCAAACAATCCATTGATTCCCATGAGCGAAGGGCCATTTATGGCTACAGAGCCATTTGACCATTCTTGCTTCACAATAAAATCCAGTATTTGCGGAATATCATTTTGCGTGCTGAGCGCGCCAAACGCTTGCCACGCACCTTCGGAGGAGCCCGTTCCTCGCATATCAACGGTCAAGTAATTGTACCCGCGTTGAACAAAGTAGGGATCCGCTCCAGCTAGGCTGTTCAGTGGTGGTGGCGCTAAACCAACCAGCGACTGGCTATAACCGGTGAGCGTGACGATAGTCGGAAGAGGTGTGGAAACAGTAACGCCATTTGCGTCTTGAGGCCGAACTAAGGTCGCTGAAAGTCTAATGCTGTCATTCTTATTGTTATTATGGACCTCGATCCAAAGTGGCTGGCTTGATGTGCTAGGGAACTCTTCGCTACGCTCATACCCATGCCATTGGTAGTTGGCTTGTTTGGGTGCGGTGACTTCGTTGTCTGGTGGCGTGGGGGGTGTGCCATCAGGTGGAATGTGTGATTCGGGTACCTGATTTGGCGGTAGTTGTATTTCAGGCGTGTTATTTGAACTAGATCCACCACAAGCAGTAATGAAAAGAGAAAATACGGCAGCAACAAGCGCTAAATAAGGAGTAGGTATCATCAGAATTCTCTATTTTTATTGTTTTGAGGGTAGTCTACAT
>JAJYTK010000005.1 GCA_021793095.1 Pseudomonadota bacterium | reverse complement strand
GATCCCTCAATGGACCCCACCCAAGGTACTGGAGCTATTCCAAAAGGGGCTCATTGAATTGCTCTGGGAGGCGCAGCATATCCATCGGCAGCATCACCCCGCCGATGAGGTTGAGCTGGCCACCTTGCTCTCAATAAAAACGGGGGGCTGCCCTGAGAACTGCAGTTACTGCCCGCAATCACAGCACTTTGAAACGGGCATTCAAAACGAGCCTCTGCTGGACCTAGAGACAGTGCGCCAAGCCGCACAGCGTGCCCGCGCTCAGGGAGCACGTCGTTTTTGCATGGGCGCCGCCTGGCGTTCGCCGACAGAAAAACAACTCGATGAGGTGATCACCATGATTCAAGAGGTCAAGGCCTTAGGACTGGAAACCTGTGTCACACTCGGGATGCTGAAACAGGGCCAAGCCGAACGGCTTAAGGCGGCAGGACTGGACTTTTACAACCATAATCTGGATACTTCAGAGGATTTTTACCCCGAGATAATCAGCACGCGGCATTTTGCTGATCGACTCAAAACCATCCAAGCAGTCCATGATGCGCAACTCAACAGCTGCGTGGGCGGCATCATCGGGTTAGGCGAAAGTGTCGAACAACGCGCACACCTGATTGCCACCTTGGCCAACCTCAACCCTTATCCGCAGTCTGTGCCTATTAACCAATTAGTCCCCCACCCAGGGACGCCTTTGGCTGAACAAGCACCGCCCCACCCCTTTGAGTTGGTCCGTACCATTGCTGTAGTACGCATTTGCATGCCCAAAGCGATGGTGCGGTTATCTGCAGGCCGTACCGAATTACAGGACAGCACCCAAGCCCTTTGCTTTTTAGCGGGCGCTAACTCAATCTTTTATGGAGATACTCTGTTGACTACCCCCAACCCCAGTCAAGACCATGATCTGCAGCTTTTAAACGCCTTGGGGCTACAGCCTCGCCAGTGATTCACCTCATCACAACACTGAAATAACATCATGTGGTTTTTAGTTTTTAGTATTACTTGCAGTGTGAGCGTCTCTATTTTATTAAAATTGGCACGACGGTATTCCATCCACGTCAGTCAGGCGATCGCGGCCAACTACGTGATGGCCAGTGCTTTGACGCTATTGTTACTGCAACCGCGCCTGGACAATTTATGGCAACCGGGACTGCCTTTGGTGGTTTTGCTATTACTTGGCCTGCTCTTGCCCAGCATTTTTATTGTGATGGCCTATGCCGTGCAGCAGGCAGGTATAGTGCGCTCTGATGCGGCGCAAAGACTCTCATTGCTCATTCCGTTGCTGGCTGCTTTTTTATTATTTAATGAGCCCTATGACCACTACAAGCTTGGTGGCATCGTCTGTGGCTTGTTGGCCATCGGGTTTCTCAGTCTGCATAAAGACGCTGCCCCTGGTCACATCACCAAGCCCCAATCCAAACATAAGCCGATGATCCTTTTATTTGGTGTATGGGTAGGTTATGGACTTATTGATATTTTATTTAAGCAGCTCGCCCAGAGTGATTTATCCTTTATCAGCAGCCTGATTATTACCTTTATGCTGGCTGGCCTATTGATGTTTGGTGGCCTGGCCTACCGCCGCACGGCTTGGCATCTGCCCAGCTTATTTGGGGGGTTAGTGTTAGGGCTATTTAATTTTGGCAATATCTATTTTTATATTCGCGCCCATCAACAGTTTCCACACAACCCCGCCCTGGTCTTTGCCGCCATGAATATTGGTGTCATTGTGCTTGGCACCGTTACTGGCGTTGGCCTATTTAAAGAACGCGCCACCGGCCGCACAGGGATCGGCTTGTTCTTTGCACTGGCAGCCATCCTGCTGTTATTACCCTAAACGCGCATCGGCCTGGACGGCCTGCACCGGCTCTTGTAAAGATGCGGCCACCTCGGCCTGCTCACCATCTAGGGGCAGGTCGGGGTGGGTATCACTGTCAGACTCGGTCACTGGATCATGAGACACATCAATCTCTACATCTACCCGTGGATCAAGTGGCGAAATCCCCCCCGCTGATTGCAGGCTGTCTGGCATCGGTACGTACTCGGTCGGCGCGTCGGCACTGACGTGCACGCCTGTGACCTTGGACGGCTTGATGACCACCACCAATAAGATACTGCACACCGCGACAAAGATAAAATAAGTATTACTGCCCCAAGCATCCATCACAATACCGACTAACAACGGCCCAAGGCAGGCCCCCAAACCATAAACCATATAGAGAATGGCACTGAGACCGACCCGACGATCAGGATCTACGTTGTCGTTGGCAAAAGCGGCCCCCAAGGGATACAAAGTAAATTGCAGCACGCCAAAGGCTGCAGAAAACAACAGCAATGCCTCAAAAGGCAAATCTAGCCACCCCCATAGCGGTGCGGACAGCACAAACATGAGCACGGCACTATAACGGATGAGCACCACCCGATTAACACGATCGGCCAGCCACCCCATGGGCCACTGCGCCAATACCCCCGCAGCCACAGAGATCGCGACAAAAAAGGCGGCCTGGTCACTGCTTAGCCCGACCCGCACAGCATACACTGGGGCCAAGCCATAAAAAGCCCCCGTCACCATACCTGCCACCAGCAAGGACACCAGCGACATGGGCACACGCTCAAAATAATACCGCGCATTAATGGGCGCTGGGACTTGTAATGCTGGGTGCAAACGACGCGTTAGCGCAATAGGAATCAGACTCAGCACCGCGCAAATTGCCACAAAAATAAGTGGGCGATAATCCAGCACGGTAAATTGGGTCAATATTAATTGCCCCAACACCGTCCCCAAACTGGTCATCACCATATAAAAGGCAAAGACAATGCCGCGTTGCGTGTTTTCAGTTTGCTCGTTGAGCCAGCTCTCTAAGGCCATAAACTGCGTCACCATGGCAGCACCCGCCACAAAACGCAACACCAACCACAACCACAAAGGCTCGAGTAAAACCTGTACTAAAAAGGCCACCGTCACAATCGCCGCCGTCGCCGCATAAGCACGTATGTGCCCCACCCCTATGATCAACTTGTGTCCGACACGCGCACCAATCACCAAACCAAGATAGTATGCTGCCAACAAACTGCCCACCCAGACCTCAGAGACCGACAGCTCGGTTAAACGCAGCCCCAAATAAGTATTAAACAGCCCCGAGGCCGTTAACAATAATAGGGTGGCTAGGTAAAGAGAAAAAAACGCACCAACGGTATGCAGCATAATTTCAATAATGATAAAAGCAGCGTGAATCAAACCCTAACGGGGACCAGAAATTGTAGTGAACAATGCGTTCACAGAAAAGAAAAAAAATCGAGTATCCTGCGATCTACGGTGTTTGTTTAGGAGTTTGTGAAACTGCTGTTAAAATGGGTTGCTTAGAACCAACTATCCGATAGAACACACACAAATTCATGAGCACCATCGATACTACAAAACAACCACAACTCAGCCACCTCAGTGCCACCGGAGAGGCACAGATGGTCGACATCAGTCACAAAAAACGCAGTATGCGCGAGGCCACCGCCCGCAGCACCGTGCGGCTGAGCCCAAAGACATTTAAACTACTTTCGGCGCAGGAAAACGCCAAGGGCGAGGTCCTCAATACCGCACGTATTGCCGGCGTGATGGCCGCCAAACGCTGCGCCGACCTGATTCCCATGTGCCATCCTCTCCATCTCGACTATGTAGGCATTCATTTTGATATTGATGAAACGGCCCACACCATCACGGTACGTGCTACCTGTCGCTGTGCACATACCACCGGAGTTGAAATGGAAGCCCTCACGGCCTGTAGCGTGGCCGCCCTAACCATTTATGATATGTGCAAGGCAGCCGACAAAGGCATCGTGATAGAAAACACCCAATTGGAATTTAAATCTGGCGGGAAAAGCGGCGTCTGGCAGGCCCAGGACGCTGCCCAAAGTACCCACGACCACCCGCCTGTGCAGGAGACACCATGACAGACGCAAAAATAAAGGTTTTGTATTTTGCTCAGGTCGCAGAGCTACTGGACAAGCGCGAAGAGCTATGGCCTGCGCGCTCGGGTCTCACCGTAGAAAAGCTCTTGGACGAGCTTTGCAGTCATTATAGCGTGCTTGAGCCCCTAAAAGAACGCCTGCAGGTGGCAATTAACCACTATCATGCTCAACCGGGCGACCCTGTGGCCGCCAATGATGAGGTTGCCGTCTTTGAGCCGGTGACCGGAGGCTAATCATGATTCGCATTCAAACCCAAGATTTCGATGCCGGCGCATTGCTCCAAGAGATGCGCCGCAGTCACGACGGGGCACAGGGGGCCATACTTAGCTTTGTGGGCTATGTACGCGACTTTACCCCCGATGCCCGCACGAAAACGCTGTTTCTAGAGCATTACCCCGGGATGTGCGAGCGCGAAATCGAGCGCATCTGTGCCGCGGCACAAAAACGCTGGGACATCCTGTCGTATCGGGTTGTCCATCGTGTGGGCGCTTTGCACTATGGCGATCAAATTGTTTTCTTGGCCGTAGCCAGTCGCCACCGTACCGAGGCCTTCCGAGCGGGTGAATTTATTATCGACTCGCTCAAGACCCGCGCCCCCTTTTGGAAGCGCGAGCACTTGCGCGACGGTGAGGCCTTTTGGGTAGAGCAGCGCCAAGAGGACGCCCAACGTACCGCCCAATGGCAGGCACAAATCGAGCAAGAAACCGCCGAGCAAAATTCATAGCCTGCTGCATTTGGCGGCATTCATTAACCCCCCAATTTTATTAAAATAACAGCTTAAACAAGGAGCTCTTATGGCTACAATCTCCCTCAAATGTGCGGTGCTCACCATCAGCTCAGATCCACAGCGAGCCGATAGTACCGGGGACTTCCTCCAAGAGGCCTTAACTGCCGCCGGGCATCAGTGCGTTGCGCGCGAGCGCAGCAATGGCTGCCGCTACGACATTCGCAAACACCTCAGTCAGTGGATTGCTGATGAGGGTATCGAGGTGATCCTCTGCAACGGCGGCACCGGCTATGGCGAGCATAAAAACACAGTCCCTGCCGTACGCGCCCTATTTGACGAAGAGGTCTCTGGGTTTGGGGAGCTTTTCCGCGCCTTGTCCTACGCTGACATTGGCAGTGGTGCCATACAATCCGAGGCAGTCGCAGGCCTGGCCAACAACAAGGTCATTTTTTGCGTCCCCGGTTCAGAAGGTGCCGCGAAATTAGCCTGGCGTGAGCTCATCCAACCTCAGCTCGACGAGGGGACGACACCCTGCAACTTCGCCCGTCACTGCGCCGGTTAATCCTTTAAATCTCTCGAGTGATATATCATGCTAGATTTTGACTCTGCACAAGATCGTCTCATCCAAGCCGCGGCCGTACCGGTACGCTCCGAGCGTATCCCGGTTGATCAGGCGCTAGGACGCATCAATGCCCAGGTGATGTACGCTAACCTCGATATCCCCCCCGCTGATAACAGCGCGATGGATGGTTACGCTGTACGGCACCAAGACGTCACGGTGGATCATCCCCTGCCCATCCAAGATCACATTTATGCGGGTGATGAGCCCATGCCGCTACAATCGGGCAAGGCCATCCGTCTCTTTACCGGCAGTGTCATCCCCGAGGGGGCAGACACTGTCGTGATGCAAGAGCACTGCACCGAGGACAACGGCACCGTAGAAATTAACCGACTGCCTCCCCAAGGGGCCAACGTTCGCCAGCGCGGTGAGGATATGGCCAAAGATCAGTCCATTATCCTACAAGGGCAACGGCTCAATAGCAGGCACCAAGCGCTGCTGGCCTCACAGGGCTTTACCCATATTGATGTCTATCCCGTCCCTAAAATCGGTATTCTGAGCACTGGTGATGAGCTGGTAGACCCTGGCAAGCCGCTACGCGAAGGGCAAATCTATAATTCCAACACACCCATGCTGGACGGTCTGATCCACGAATTAGGGGCAGAAACAGTTGCCCGCCGCCATGCTCCAGACACCATAGAAGGCATCCAAGAGGCGCTCAAACAGCTCACCGAGATCTGTGATGTGGTGTTGACGGTAGGCGGTGTTTCCGTTGGTGAAAAGGATTTCGTCAAACCCGCCATAGAGCAGATGGGTGGGCAGATGGATCTGTGGCGCGTCCGCATGAAACCGGGTCGCCCGGTGACATTGGCACAAGTGCGCCGTACCCCCGTGATTGGTTTACCGGGCAACCCCGTCTCGGCATATGCGGTGTTTGTACTGATGGTCTCGCCCTTGATTCGTCGCCTCCAGGGGCGCACCCAAATACTGCCCCCTGTACTGTATGGTTATTTGGACAGCAGCCGCAGCTTTTATGGCCAGCGAGATGAGTTTCTGCGCGTGCAGGCCATCCCCAAGAGCGACGGCCGTTTGCAGCTCGTCCCACACCCCAAACAGGGCTCAGCCATGATCAGCTCATTGGCATGGGCCAATGGCTTGGCGCGCATCCCCGCCGATCAAGAGGTCAACAATGGGGACATCGTGCGTTATTACGATTTTAGGCTTTGGACCTGTTAAGTAATTGATGGCGCGCGGCCTCAAAATCTGTCGGGGTATTGATGTTGGCAAAATGCTCATCGGCATGGGCACCAAACTCAACCACCCCGGCAGGTATTTTTTCTAACCACGGAATCACACGTCGTTGGCCGCTCTGTATATAGTCAGCCAAACCCGCAGCCGTCTCGCGATGAATCAACAAACACAACGGGTAGTCACGCTCTGCGCGGCAATAATAGGCCAATTGACCCTGCCCCTCGGACTGGGCGGACAATAAACGCGGAACATAGTCCTGGGGTAAAAATGGACTATCCACTGGAACAATGACCACCCACGGGGTACGGCTGTGCCTCAAAATACTGAGCACCCCCATCAAAGGGCCCTGCTGTGCGGGCAGATCTGCATCATCGGCCACGACACGCCCGTACTGAGCATATCGGGCATCGTTTTGATTCGCATTCACAATGATTTCACTGACCCAAGGGGCCAGGCATTGATGCTGCCAAGCCACCAGCGGCCGATCCTGCAGCAACAGCAAGCCCTTGTCGATGGGTTGATCAGCAGCTTGGACAGCAAGAGGCGATGCGGCCTGAGACGACAATGACTGCATGCGGCGCGCCTGCCCACCGGCTAAAATAGCGCCTGTCAGATCCTGCACACGAATCACCTGCTTAGCCCCCGATGTAGCTCATCTCGACCTTGGGCCCTTGTTCGTCTACGATACCCTGTCCGCGTAGCTCGGAATAACGCACATCACGCTGCCCCCACATTTGACGTATAAATTGGGCAATCTCGGCGTCGTTGGCAGCTGAGCGCAAATGCGTGCGTACATCGTAGCCCTGACCCCCAAAAAGGCACAGGAAAAACTTGCCCTCGGGTGATAAGCGCAAGCGTGTGCAATCCCCACAAAAAGGCTGAGATACACTGGTAATCAGACCGATTTCACCCTGGCCATCGGTATACCGATAACGGCTAGCGACCTCGCCTCTGTAATTAGAAGAGACCGGCTCTAAGGGATAATGAGCCGCAATACGCTCGAGTATTTCTGCGCCCGTCACCACCTCTTTCATATTCCAGCCATTGGTATTGCCCACATCCATGTACTCAATAAACCGCAGGATGTGATCACGGCCCCGGAAATACTCGGCCATGGGTACAATTTGATCATCATTGAGGCCCTTGCGCACCACCATATTGACCTTGACCGGGCGCAAGCCCACCTCATGGGCTTTTTCTATCCCGGCCAACACACGGGCCACACCAATTTTGCTGTCGCTCATATGCTGAAAGCGTTGATCCTCAAGCGCATCTAAACTCACTGTCACACGCTCAAGGCCGGCATCTTTGAGGCTTTGTGCCTTTTGTTTGAGCAAAGTAGCATTGGTGGTCAATGCAATCTCGATGGGCTCCCCTTGGGGCGTGCGCAACGCCGCCAACATTTCAATCAGCACCTCGATGTCTTTGCGCAATAAGGGCTCACCCCCTGTCAAACGAATCTTGCGCAAACCCAGTTGCGTGCAAATCGCTGCTACACGAGTGATCTCTTCGAAACTGAGGAGCTCGCCATGGGACAAAAATGGGTAATCAGGGCCAAATACCTCGCGAGGCATGCAATAGGTGCAACGAAAATTGCATTTGTCCGTGATAGAGATACGCAAGTCCCTGAGTGGCCGCTGTAATTGATCATGGGCGACCTGAGCGGGCACAGCACTGCCTTGTTGGGATGCATGACGTACGATACGAATAGGTTTAGACATATTGGTGGTGCAACAGATTGATGAAATAATTACGGCTTATTCAGTTAGTAAAAGCTTAAACTAAACCGAGGAATTAGACCAACATCCCCTTGTGGCGGATACTGAAATTCTACACTTAATTGCCGCACAAGTCGCCCTAAGCCCCTAAATACCTGCCCTACCCTTAGGTTTTGCCGATTTCACACAGACTTTTCTTTCCCATTACAATAGACATTCGTACACCTGTCCTTTACTAACTAGAGAGACCCACAGATGTCGCATACCGATACCTCACAGCGCCCGTCTGCCCCTCATTTGGCCACTGCCGATGCACTCGATGCGGCCATCGAGTCTTGTGCGGTGGTGCAGTACCGACCAGGCACAGACCGTCCTACCGAGCAGGCCGATATACTGGCCAGCGAGGTCCCGGTCGCCTTGCAATACAACGGCACCAGTCATGTGGTGATGCTCGCCTCGGGGATGAATCTAATTGATTTAGCCTATGGGTTCTCGTACACAGAGGGCATTATTCGCCAACCCGCCGATATCTATGATTGCGAGGTCCACCACACCCCCCAAGGCTATGTGCTGGATATCACCATCGCCTCGGCATGCATGCAACAGCTCAGGCTGCGCCGACGTCGCATGACCGGACAAACGGGGTGTGGGTTGTGCGGTATCGAGTCGCTCGAGGCCTTGGACCATCGCTTACAACCGTTGCCAACCCCTGCACCGCGCCTGCGCAGTAGTGCGATAGAGCATGCCCTGCAGACATTGGCCCAGCTGCAGCCCCTGCGTCAACAAACCGGGGCCACCCATGCCGCCGGGTGGGCTGATTTTGATGGACACATCCAGCTCGTGCGCGAGGACGTTGGCCGCCACAACGCCCTCGATAAACTCATCGGTGCCCTACTGCGCGAGGAGCGAGAGGCGGCACAGGGCTTTGCCGTCGTCTCTAGCCGTGCCAGCTATGAGATGGTACAAAAAACCATCCAAGCCCAGATACCTGCCCTGGTCGCGGTCTCTGCGCCCACCAGCATGGCGGTCAGGGTCGCGCGCGCGCACCACCTGATTTTGGTGGGGTTTGCACGCGGTGAAAAATTTAATATCTATCATGGCGACGCGCACATTGACTATGCGACGCCCACCTCTGCATAGAAACAAAAAGACCCCAACACATGAAATGAGCAGTTTTGGGGTCTTTTTAAAGTGCTGACTATTTTTTAGAGATACCGCCTAGAGTTTGTCGGCGGGCTCCTTGACGCGGTAGACCAATACAGCACATGGAGCGATGTTGAGTACTTTGATGGTGACACTACCCAACAGTAAACGCGAGAGACCGCTGCGGCCATGACTGCCGATAAAAATTAAATCGCAGCCCTCTTCTTTGGCTGCCTGCACCACCCCATCAGCCACATTAAAATTAGACATGCTGCGCGATGTCGCTGGCACCCCTGCCGTTTCGGCCCTGTCGAGGACAGTGCGCAGGTATTTATTGGCCTGCTCGCGAGCGGTACGCTCGTAATCCTCGTCAGTAATCGCATAAGCAGCGGCCATGCCATCAAAGCCTACTGTCGCTGCAAAGGGTTGGGTGACGTGCAGGGCGACAATCTCTGCGCCGATCTGGCGGGCGAAGCTCACCCCTTTATTAGCCGCCTGAGCAGAAAGTTTGGAACCGTCGGTTGGAATCAGTATTTTTTTAAACATAAATGTCCCCAAGATGAGTACACAATAGGCCGTACAGGTGTACAGGTACGATGACATCAGATGATGTGCTCATTGTAGTATCCGTCCCATACGTCTAATTTCATTGTAATCAAAAGCTTTAACAATAAAAACTTAATCTGCCCAAGGTTTGTGCCTGATCAATCTTTTTTAAGAAATATCAATGCACCTTGCTGTGTTAGGCATGTGCTGTGTTAGGCATGTGCTATGTTAGGCATGTGCTGTGTTAGGCACGCGCTGTTTTAGGCATGTACTGTGCCAGGCATGATGAATTGCGCACAGCGGTTGCCATAGGGCGCCTCTACCGCGCTCAAGGCTCATCGCGATCTTGCAGCGTCTGAGCCGCATGAAATAAGCTCGTGCAGCGACCGCCGCTACGGCAGTAGGCCAAAATTGGCTTGGGCAGTGTATTGAGCAAATCTAGAAAAGTTTCGGCATCCTCGAGTGTGAGGTGGCCGCTGACGACGGGCTGATAAACAGCCTGCATCCCTGCGGCTTGGGCGGCCTCTATAACCTCCTTGGATGATGGCTGCCAGGGGCCCTCCTCTTGGTCTGGGCGATTAATCACCACACTTTTGAAACCCGCTTGGGCGACCTGGGCCATGTCTTGTGCCCGTAATTGGCCCGCCACGGCGAGCTCATCACTCAGGGGGTAAAATTCCATTTTCATATCGTACTGCCTAAAAAGTAGAGCACATTGGGGATAAATACCCATGAACTTTCAGGGCATTTTATCGCTATTTAAGTCCTAAACTAATTATACTCGGGGCTCGTAAGGGGTAAAAGCCCAGTTTTTTATTTATTCATACTTATCCACGAGTGAGCCCTCAAGCACTAAACGCTGGAACGATACTATGAGCACAGAGCAGAGCAATTTTACCGAAGATGATATCACCACAATGGTGCATCATTTTTATGACCAAATCCGCAAACACCCTAATCTCGGCCCTATATTTAATGCCCATGTGGTCGATTGGGATGATCATTTGGCCACCATGGTAGATTTCTGGTCATCAATTTTATTGAGAACAGGCCGCTTTAAAGGCTCTCCCATGGGTAAGCATGCTGCCCTACCTGAGCTCTCTGCGGATCTCTTTCACCAATGGCTAGACCTCTTTCGCGAAACGTGCAAGCAAATGCCACAAGACCTGGGCACCCAAGCTTGGATGTTTGCGCAGCGCATTGCACGTAGTCTGTGGATGGGGTATCAGTTTTCTCAACATCCAGAGGATCCTGTGACGGAGCTTGATTACCAACCGCGCCCCGTACCAGATTTAAATTAGTCTGAGGGTGTGCGCAACAAAAAAGGGTGCCCCAGTATTCTAGGGCACCCTTTTTAATTGGATGACACCGCACACTCTGTCAGCGCAGCTGGGTGTGCTGGCGTCTCGCCACTGTGCTTAGAGTGGCAAGGTCTCGCAACGCAATGTGCCGGGCAAGGCGCGTAGGGCCTTGAGCACAGGCTCGGTGATGGGCTTATCGACGTCGGTCATCGCATAACCAAACTCAGAGCGCGTCTGTAGTTGCTGGCCAGAAATATTGAAACCGTGTTCGGCCAATACATTACTCAACCCAGCCATTGTCCCAGGCACGTTTTTGTGGACATGGATAATACGCTGGGTGCCCGTGCTCGGCAAATAGGAAATCTCGGGGAAATTTACCGCGCTCTTGGTCGCACCATTTTGCAAATACGAAACTATTTTCTCTGCCACCTCGCGGCCAATGTTTTCTTGGGACTCTTGGGTGCTGCCCCCAATGTGTGGGGTAAGAATGACATTGTCTTTACCCTTTAGGGGGCTATCGAGGGGCTCCTCGACGCTCTTGGGCTCAACGGGAAATACGTCTAGCGCAGCGCCAGAAATATGACCACTTTCTAGAGCGGCATCGAGTGCATTAATGTCGACGACAGTACCGCGCGAAGCGTTAATCACAATGGCGCCCTTTTTCATTTGGGCCAAGGTGCGCTCGTTGATGATATTTTCTGTTTCAGCCCCTCCAGGAACGTGCAGGGTGACCACATCAGAATCAGCCAGCAACTGAGCAAGTGATGCGCAAGATTTGGCATTGCCCAAGGGGAGCTTGGCCTCGACATCATAAAAGCTCACGCTCATGCCCATTGACTCGGCCAATGTGCCCACCTGAGAGCCGATATTACCGTAACCAATAATACCCAAGGTTTTACCGCGCGCCTCGAAAGCGCCCTGAGCGGTCTTATCCCAAAAGCCTGCATGCACACGCATGTTTTTCTCGGGAATACGACGCAGCAACAGGATGGCCTCTGCAATCACCAATTCGGCCACTGAGCGCGTATTAGAAAAGGGAGCATTAAATACCGGCACCCCTTTTTGCATGGCGTAGTCCAAATCTACCTGGTTGGTGCCGATGCAAAAGCAGCCCACCACACGTGCAGCCTGGGCATGCTCAAGGACCTTTTCCTCGAGTTGGGTCCGAGAGCGGATACCAATCACAGTGGCATCCTTGACCTCATTGAGCAGCTCATCGCCGACCAACGCCGAAGGAAAGGTTTTAATATCAGTAAACCCCGCCGAGTTGAATACCTCGCTCGCACTGGGGTGAATATTTTCAAATAGTACAATCTTTGTCATGCGCGGCCTACCTTAAATCGCAGTCACCTAATTAAAAAGCCCAAGTCCAGCACTTGGGCTTTGTTGTGTTCAAATTATATCGTCAATTATTTGAGAATCAAATAATTACCTACTCTTTGGACGCTGCAGAGAAATCATCAAAAGCTTGCAAAGCATGGGTGGAGTACATCAACGAAGGACCGCCTCCCATATACACAGCGGTGGCCAAGACCTCTTCTAGCTCGCCACGTGTCATCCCCATTCGGACCAAAGACTGCACATGCACACCAATACAATCATCACAACGGATGGCAACGGCAATTCCCAATGCCATCATCTCCTTGGTTTTCTTATCTAGCACACCATCCGCTGAGGCGACCTGAGCTAATTGATTAAAGGCGTCCATCACCTTGGGTTGGCCTTGCTTAAACTGACGGAGCTGGCTAAAAACATTTTTATTTAATTCTTTGAAATATCCTGGCTGCATTGTTTGTCCTATATTTAAAATGATCAGTGTTTTCGTTGGTTAATCACATCATTATATATTAAAATATAACAAATAGAATAAAAAAAGCCTGGACACCGCCAGGCTTTGTCATCACACCTACAAGTGCTTGACTGACAATTACAGGGGCTTGACTGACAGCTGCAGCTACTTGATTAACAACTGCAGGTGCCTAAACATTAAAAAGAAAATTCAGCACATCCCCATCCTGAACGATGTAGTCCTTGCCTTCGGCACGCATTTTGCCCGCCTCGCGTGCGCCTTGCTCGCCTTTGTGCTGTATGAAATCCTCATAGGCGATGGTTTGTGCCCGAATGAACCCACGTTCGAAATCAGTATGAATCACACCAGCCGCCTGAGGTGCACTGGCACCGACGGGGACAGTCCAGGCACGGACCTCTTTAACCCCGGCCGTGAAATACGTCTGCAAGCCCAACAGTTCATAAGCCGCACGAATCACACGATTCAGCCCCGGCTCATCCATGCCCATATCCTCAAGGAAGATTTCTTTGTCTTCTTCGTCGAGCTGCGAAATCTCGGCCTCTACCGATGCACAAATCGCCACCACAGGGGCATTTTCCTGTGCTGCGTATTGCTGTACGCGCTCGAGGTAGGGGTTGTCTGTAAAGCCCTCTTCATTGACGTTGGCCACATACATCACGGGTTTGGCCGTAATAAAACAGTATTGACGGATGGCCTCTTGTTCACTTTTCTCTAAGGACAGTGCGCGGATGGGCCGACCCTCGGCCAGCGTGGCCACAATGCGCTCTAAAATTTGGACCATGCGTATGGCGTCTTTGTCCCCAGAGCGGGCCGTACGTTGGTTGCGCTCGAGGGCGCGATCCGCAGTGGCCAAATCGGCCAAAGCCAACTCGGTATTAATGACCTCAATATCAGCAATAGGATCCACCTGACCCGCGACGTGCACGACATTGGGATCCTCAAAACAACGCACCACATGAACAATGGCATCTGTTTCACGGATATTGGCTAAAAACTGGTTTCCTAACCCCTCTCCCTCTGATGCCCCCGCCACCAGACCCGCAATATCGACGAACTCGACCACGGCGGGTAATGTGCGTTCAGGCTGAACAATCTCGGCCAGCTGAGGCAAACGGGGATCGGGCACCTCGACGATACCCACATTGGGCTCGATGGTACAAAAGGGATAGTTTTCCGCCTCGATTCCGGCTTGAGTCAAGGCATTAAAAAGAGTTGATTTTCCGACGTTGGGCAGACCAACGATGCCACACTGAAGAGACATGGTGTTCCTGAATACAAAAATTAACTAAGACGATAACAAGCTAAGAATGAAAAAAATCACTAACAAGGGGCCACTGTTAAAAATCGCATGCAATAGGATACTGGCGCCGATGCCATGGCGCACGCGCAACCAGCCTAAAACCAGCCCTGTAAAGCACTGCGGTACCACCAAAAAAGGCCAAATAAAATAAGGCACCTTATGGAGACTAAAATTATATAGATGCACCCCTGCAAAGATGAGCGTGCTGCCCCAAAACCACCAACCAAAGTAACGGATGTATCCTTTGCGCCACGACCAAGGCCAAGCGGCGCCAAAAAGTAGTTTGCGCACTACTCCTTGGTTAGGATCCCATTGTAAAGAGCGCCCTCGAGCGGCAGGGCCTAAGGCCATCGCCAGAAAGGCGAGCAGTAGTAAAACTTGGGCATACCAGATAGGCCCTAGCACGACGCAAACCACAGCGACGGGCCAAAACCAAAATAATTGG
>JAJYTK010000261.1 GCA_021793095.1 Pseudomonadota bacterium | reverse complement strand
AGGGTAGGCCGCCTTAGCATCTGTAAGCGCTAATAGATAACACAGCTCGACCACCACAAATACCATCATCACAAGGGCAAAACTACGGTGCCTGCCTTTTTCTTTGTATAAGGTAGGAGGCAAAATGTTGGTTAGAACAATCAGCCAAAAGAAAATAGATAAACAAACAGCAGGCCAGATGCCCCAATATGCTGAGAAAAAATAACTCAGACGAATGCATATCCAAAGCAAGGTGAGCAGTAGTAATAGAGGAGGTCGTATCGGTTGAGAGCTTGTAAACTCAGGAACAGCAGTGAGCAAAAACCCCACGGTAGCAGCACCGGCAAAGCCCATCAGTAGCTCATGACCATGCCATAGTGCCCAGCCGCCCAGCATAGGAGGACGAGTTGGATTCACTACTAATACCCAAAGCCAGATAGGGACGAAAATAAGCGCAGTCAACAAGGAGAGGGTGAAGAAGGGCCTGAAGCCGCAAATAAATAGGGGCAACTGGCAGAATCTAGCCGTGAGGGAGTAAACATTGCGAGAATTCATTTGTTGGCCTGATTAAAAAAGCTTTGTTGAATCATTTCATCCTGTAAGAGATCGGCGGTGGTTTGATACACCCATTGCTCATCTCGCAACTGATGGGGATGCCGGATGGAAATTTCATGAATAATTTGACCCGGGTGGGGAGTCATGACATAAATTTGATCGGCAAGGCGAACAGCCTCCATGAGATCATGAGTAATCATGAGCACAGTCATTTTTTGTAACTCTATCTGTGCGCGTAATAATTGATAAAGTTCTTGCTTAAGCCCAATATCCAGTGCTGAAAAGGGCTCATCCAAGAGTAATAGCTCAGGTTGGATAATCAGGGCACGAGCAAGGGCGACTCGGCTTTGCATCCCACCAGAGAGCTCTTTAGGGTATTTATGTAAGTCTTGTTGGCTGAGGCCCATTAACTCACCAAAATCCATGCTGCGTTGCACTCTCTGTGCTTTATGGATATTCCATGCCTTGAGGCCCAAACCAATATTAGCGGCGGCGGTTTTCCAAGGCATCAACCGCGGCGCCTGAAACATGACCGAAAGAGGTGCAAACGGTTGCTCATAATCACCACTGGTAGGGGTTAATAATCCTGCTAATAAATGTAAAAGGGTACTTTTACCGCATCCAGAGGGTCCGATTAAAGCCAGTGTGTGCTGTGCGGGCAATTCAAAATTAATATTGTGCAGTATTTGTTGTGGCCCGTAGTTAAAACAAAGTTGATTGACGCGAAGTTTTTTCATTGTGATTGGCCCCCATGGGTGCGCCAGCCTTCAACCTGGCGTTTGATGGGTTCTAGGCATAAGTACTCGAGTAATAAAAGTGCTGCTAAAACGGTGACTACCCAGGCCAGGGTGCTGCCCGTATCCAACTGGGCACGAGCAACGGCCAGTGCACCGCCTATACCATCAGATGTGCTCAGTAGTTCAGCCATGACCACCACTTTCCACGAGGTGCCCAATGCGGTAATCCAGGCAGGAAATAACCAAGAGACTAAATGGGGCAAATAAAGATCGGTCAAGCGTGTGCGGCGTGATAGACCAAATACTTTGACGACGGCCAATAAATCATTATCTAGGGTTAATGTGCCTTGCATTGAGGCTGCAAATACAATGGGAAAGCAGGCAATAAAGACTGTGAAAATGACGGTCGCATCTCCCATCCCGAACCAAATCATTGCCAGTACTAACCATGCAATGGGTGGCATACCTAAAAACAGGGTTACCAGTGGACGTGCCAGTAGAGCCGTCGATAGGGAAAGGCCTGCTGCCAGGCCACTGAAGGTGCCCGCTAATAACGCTAGCCCAAGCCCTATCAGGGTGCGTTGCGCTGTGATAAGAAACTCTGGCCAGAGGATGCCCTGTGTGAACAGATTTTTCAGCTGTGCGAGGGTCTCCAATGGCCCAGGCAGCACCAGTGGCCCGTAGGACTGGGCCAACCCCTCCCACAGTGCACAAAATAATAATAAGCTACCAATGGCAGCCCAGCCGCTCCAGAGATAATTGAGTAGCCCTGCCAAAACATGTCGTGTGCCTTGGGCCAAACGAGGCAAAATACGGCGAGAGGTTGACTCAGAACCTTTCATGCGAATGAGATAGCGCAAAATATAAGATTACTCAACAGCTAGGGCGCAGATTGCCTTTGATGGTAAAACCCTTCGTCGGGCAGTGCGTTGCCTATACTGGCAGGATCACTGTCATAGAGGATCTGAAAAAAGTGTTGTAGCTCCGCGCTGGCGGTGTCAATACGTGCATAGTGCGGGGTTTGATGCTCAATGGATGCTTGGACAGCCTCTGCATCCAGCATCGGAATGGCATCAGAGACCTGTTTGGCGCATGTCTGGGCATGTTCATAACACCATGCGTTAGCCGATTCGTAGGCATCTAAAAAGGCCTCGATTAGGGCAGGGTCCTTTCGTTGGGGGTGTAATACCGCAATACCCGCTTGTGGGATGCGCGCCTGGGTATTCATTGTTTCTCCCCATTGCTTCTGTAGGTCAATACTGCGGTGCAGCTCTGGTGAGATCGCCGATAGTGGGAAAGAACCCGTTTTTAATAACGCCATTGATACCGCTGGCTCAGCCAAGAGGGCGTGATTCACGCGACGCGTTATTAAGAGCTGCATGGCTTCTATAGGGGTAGCGGTGTAATGAAAATCAAGA
>JAJYTK010000260.1 GCA_021793095.1 Pseudomonadota bacterium | reverse complement strand
TGGCCTGTGGATTACCGAGCACAAACTGTCGGCCTTATCGGGAGCGGTGCGCAGCTTTTATGCCACCGTGGTCATTATGCTGGGCGCCAGCAGTATTGGCCAAAGCGGGCTATTTGAGCATGGGATAGCGGCCCCTGCTGAGCCCATTGGATGGTGGTATGTTTTTTTACTCAGTGCTCTATACGGATTGGGCTTTGTGACCCTCTTTGTGCTGACACCGCGTTTAAATATGGCCCAAAACGCACCTGCCTTGCACATTGAGCCCATTGCCAGTTTGGTGATGGGGTGGCTGATCTTGGATCAACGGCTGAGCCTGATCCAAATGGCAGGTGGGATCTGTGTGGTGACCGGGATTATGCTGTTGGCCTTGCAGCGTCAACAGGCGCAAGGCAGTACGGCTTTGAAATCACCCCTGCATGACCGTTAGGCCGTCTGATGGCCTAGGTTTGCTCTGACCACCCAGCCATTAAGCCAACCCCATTTGTTCGACGAGGGCCTGCTGTCGAGCATGGGCAATGGCATGGGGGATGTCCTCGGGTGCCCCTTGATGGGCACGGGCGATGGCACCCGCATCCACGGTTTTTACCACAGCACTGGCGCGGGCCCAAAAATCTAGATCCACCGCCTGCAAACAACTCAGGACCTGCAATAAGGCGACAAACCGTTCGGGACGACGCAACGCATCTAAAGTCTGTAGCACCTGCCACGTCTGGGCAGCCGTCCAGCGCTCATCGCAGGCGGTTTCATCGGTGTCTTGTTTATCCGCCAGCAGCCTGCGCAATCGCTGTAAATGCACAGCATAATCAATGCAGGCACGGGGGGCTCGCATGGCCTGCCCCACAGCCGCGGGCTCAGCCGAGGCGGACGTTAACAAGGCAAAACGCTGGGCTTCATCGAGACCACGTGCTGCGCCCCGAGTCAGCCAATCACTCACCTCAGCCGTCCAATGTAAAGGGGGACAGACCCGCGCCAGCGCACCGACCTGCGCTAAAAATTCAAACATGCGTGCTGGTGCATCCTCGCTCAAGCCCCGTGACACCTCTTGCCAAATGCGCTCGGGCACCAGCGCGTCTACCTCGCCACTTTCAACCAGTGCTCGTGCATAGGCACAGGTTTGCTCGGCCACCTCAAAGTCAACAAACCGCGCCCGAAATCGCGCTAGCCGCAGCAAGCGCACGGGATCCTCAACAAAGGCAGCGCCCACATGACGCAGCCACCCCTGCTCGAGATCGCGCTGACCAGAAAAAGGATCCACCAAATGACCGTCGCGGCCCACCGCCATCGCATTGATGGTCAAGTCGCGGCGGGCCAAATCCTCTTCGAGGCGCACCTCAGTCCCGGTATAAAACACAAAACCACGATAGCCGCGCCCCTGTTTACGCTCGGTACGGGCCAGCGCAAACTCTTCTTTGGTATGCGGGTGCAAGAACACCGGAAAATCTACGCCCACCGGTAAAAACCCCCGCTGAATCAACGCCTGAGGGGTGGCGCCCACGACCACCCAATCCTTGTCAGTCACCGTGGCCCCGAGCAAGCTATCCCGCACTGCCCCACCCACGATATAACACTGCAATCCTTGCAGGAGCGCATCCTCACGAATGCACTGTGCCAGATGTTCCAAAGCGTTCATTATTGTGGTGTCACCGTACCCAAGCGCTCTTTGAGGGATTGCGGCTCGTCTTCGAACAGGGCCGCATAATAAGCCGTATTAGAGAGCACATTTTTCACATATAAGCGTGTCTCGGTAAAAGGAATGGTCTCAGCAAAAATAGCCCCCTCAACCGGCGCACGCAAGCGTGCACGCCACTGCTTGGGACGCCCGGGGCCGGCGTTATACCCAGCAGATGCCAACACCTCTGATCCGCCCAACTGATCGAGCACAATTTTTAAATAATGGGTCCCTAGCTTGGTATTGACATCAAAATCGTCGATACGCGCCATCGTAAAGTCTTTCATGCCGATCTTATTGGCCACCCAACGCGCCGTATCGGGCATGAGCTGCATCAAGCCAGAGGCCCCGACCCGTGAGCGGGCATCAGTCATAAAACGAGACTCTTGGCGAATCAGTCCATAGACCCAGGCAGGATCCAGACGAATACGCTCGGATTGTGCAGCCACTCCATCAAAAAAGGGCGCCACAAAACGTTGCTCAAAGTCCACCTCATCTTGGGTGAGCAATGAGGTATTCACCACTCGGTCAAACACCCCCTCCTCACCGGCCCATTGGGCCGCCGCACGCAGTTGTTGATCACTCATGCCGCGTAATCCGTGCACCCACTCGCGGGTCGCCTCGGGGCGCAAGCCCAACTTGAAAAGGGCCAATGCACGGTTGAGTTCGGGGCGTTGGCGGACATCCTCTTGGGCCAGCGGATCAATGGCCGGTGCAGGCTCAGGTGCGGTGATCGAAAAACCTAACTCTTCTAACGCCAACTGCCCATAAAAACTATAGTCATCCTGAATCGAGCTAAAGGCCTCTTGGGCGGCCTGCTGATTGCCCAAGGCAGCCAGTGCCCGCCCGCGCCAATACACCCAAACTGGCTCGCTGGCCTGACGCTCAGACATTTTATTGATGGCCTCGAGTACCTGCTCCCAATTAATGGGGTACTCGCGCAACTCGGCCCGCACCTCCCAGGCATGGTTGTAGTCCGTTTTGGGGGTACTGCCAGTTTTGCGATACCAACGTGCGGCATCGGGCTCTACGC
>JAJYTK010000259.1 GCA_021793095.1 Pseudomonadota bacterium | reverse complement strand
AATGAGGTCACAGTGGTGATCGGGCCCTCTGGCTCGGGCAAATCCACCCTCTTGCGCTGCATCAATGTCTTGGAAACGATTAACGGCGGCGATTTGATTGTCGATGGCCTCAGCGTGCTGGGCAATCGCAAGCAAGTACGCGAAATACGCCAAGAGGCCGGCATGGTGTTTCAACAGTTCAATCTGTTTCCCACCATGACCGCCTTGGAAAATGTCACCTTTGGCATGCGCAAGGTCCGCAAAACCCCCCGCCACCAAGCACTCCAAGAGGCCATGGAATTACTCAACAAGGTCGGCCTCGCCGATCGGGCGGAACACTATCCTAATGAACTCTCTGGTGGGCAACAACAGCGGGTCGCCATCGCACGTGCGCTGGCCATCAAGCCCAAGCTCATGCTCTTTGACGAGCCCACATCCGCACTCGACCCCGAGTTACGCCACGAGGTGCTGCGCGTGATGCAAGACCTGGGCGAAGAGGGGATGACGATGATCGTCGTCACGCACGAGATGGACTTTGCCCAACGCATGGCCAATCGCATCATTTTTATGGATCAAGGCAAAATTTCTGCTGATGGCAGTCCCCAAGAGCTCATCAGCCAAACAGACAACGCGCGTTTGCGCTCTTTTTTACAACACGTAGAGTAAATGACTAGCTTAAAGTATTTCGAAATCTCGGGTAGCCCTTATGAATTAGGCCAACAGCTCGGTGCCTTTGGCGCAGAGGCTGTACATCGCCATTTAATTCACACCACCGCATGGGCCGAGCTCATGTTATGGCGCAAACATCCTGCCGTGGCTCAAATGCAAACTTGGGTGCGCGAGCAGTTCCCAGACATCTGGCATGAGCTCCGCGGGCTAGCTGATGGGCTGTCCCTGCCCTTTGAGGATGTCTTTATTTGGAATGCCCGCGGGGATCTGTGGGCACAGGCGCCTGATGGCTGTTCGAGTGTACTGCAGGTGGACCCCTACCCTCGGGTGACACACAACGAGGACGGCGATCCCGGCTTTTATGGGCATTGTGGTATCGTCCATGCGCGCCCCGACCAGGGGGTGGCTTTCATTTCTTTTGTCTATCCTGGCTCTATACCCGGACATACCTTTGCCATCAATGAACACCAACTGAGCATCACCGTCAATAATATTCGAGCACTGTTTGTCCAGCCAGGTATTCCACGCATGGTGCTATGCCGCGCGGCCCTCAACTGCCCTGATCATGGCGCTCTGGTTGATCTTTTAACCTCTCATCCGCGCAGTGGTGCATTTAACCTCAATGTGACTGATCGGCACTTGTTGGTACATAGTGTCGAGTTTAATGATGCTGACGTGTCGCTGCACCGAGTACAAAGCCCCTATTTTCACGCGAATCATGCCATCCACCCTGCTTTGCGTGACTATCCGCAGCGCATTACAGGCAGTTCAGGTTATCGACAACTACAAGGGCGCGCACGGGTCGAGCACCCTAATTTTGATGGCGATGCGCTCAGCGTCTTAGGCGACGATCAGCACGAGCGTTTCCCTATTTTTAGGCGCCAAGAGGATGACACGGACAATGAAAACACCATCGCCACAGCCGATTTTCATTATCATCAGCAGGCGGTCCAGTGGGCGGTGTACGATCAGCCCAGTCAGCCTGCACTCATGCGTTTTTCTGATTTAAAACGCTTATAGCCACTATCACGAGCCCATGCCATGGTCGACAGCCCACCCAATACCCTAGAAGCGCTACATCAGCTGTTTTTACACATCAAAAACCAGCCCACTGAGTATCGGCTGGGCGAAAAAACCATGGCCTCTTTGTCTGGCCTGCTGACACACCCAAAGGACGCGGCCCACGGCAGCATTACCGAGTTGGCCGAGCAGTTTGATGTCAGTCCAGCGACACTCACGCGGCTATCTCGCCGACTGGGCTTTGATAGTTTTAGTCAATTCCAAGAGCTATTTAAAAATAGCCTTTCCACACACGTCACACCGTTTTATAGCACGCAGGCCTCTCGTTTACTCGAGCCTCGCCATGAGCCCCAGGACCCTACCCCTCCCTGCCGTCAGGCCCATCAGCGTTTCGAGCAGCTAGCCTATGAAAATATCAACAATATCCAAGAGGTCCTACAGCAACTGGATAGCGAACACTACCTACAGGCCGCACGCGCGGTGGCCCGCGCCCCTCAGGTGCGCATCCATGGCAAACGCCAATACAGTGCCTTAGCGCAATTTTTATGCTATGGGTTGACCTTGATTCGCCCCCAGGTGGGGTTGCTTGAGCCCAGCAATCTCGGGGTGGCCGAGGGCCTGGCCAAGTTATCCCCGGGCGATGTACTGATCACCGCCAGCGTGAGCCCCTATACTCGTGAGGTCTTGCATATCGGGCAACAGGCAGCGGCTCAGGGCATCACCCTGATCACGCTCACCGATCATGAGCTCTCACCTTTATGTGAGGCCGCCAGCTTTAGTTTTATTATTCCCGTACAAAGCAGCTTTTATAGCAACAGCATCTCTGCTTATTTTGTGTTTGCCGAGGGGCTGCTAAACCAGGTCGCCTGGGAGCTCGGCCCCCAGGCTATCGAGTCCATCAAAAACATCGAGATGCAGATCCAAAACCTAAATATAGAAACCTTTTATTAATTTTTTTGGCCTGCCGTTGAGGTGACCCTGCTCTTGCTCTTGCTCTTGCTCTTGCTCTTGCTCTTAACAATCATAGGGTGTCAGCAT
>JAJYTK010000258.1 GCA_021793095.1 Pseudomonadota bacterium | reverse complement strand
TGGGACACAATAGCGTGCCCGATATTTAACTCGTCTATCCCTTCTATCGCAGCCACAGGCTGTACATTTTGATAGTGCAAACCATGTCCAGCATTTACGCGCAGTCCGGCGGCTACCCCGGCTGCAGTGCCTATACGGATGCGCTCAAGCTCTTGTTCTTGTACCGTCGGATCAGTGGCATCGGCATAGGTCCCGGTATGTAATTCAATGACCGTGGCCCCTACCCGCTTGGCCGCCTCGATTTGCTCCACCACGGGGTCAATGAAAATAGAGACCCGTATGCCAGCATCTTGTAGTTGGGCCACCGCCGCCTTGACCTGATCGAAGTGCTTTAAAACGTCCAAACCACCCTCAGTGGTCAACTCATTGCGTTTCTCAGGAACCAAGCACACATCATCCGGTAATACCTGACAAGAGATATTGAGCATTTCTGGGGTGATGGCGCACTCAAGATTCATCCGAGTACGTATTTGCCTGCGCAACGCATAAACATCAGCATCCTGGATATGACGACGATCCTCTCGCAAATGTAAAGTAATCAAGTCGGCACCTGCCTCCTCAGCCAGCTGCGCAGCTCTGAGCGGGTCAGGATAAGTGGTCAGCCGTTGCTGTCTCAATGTGGCAACGTGGTCAATATTGACACCTAATTCAATCATTACTTACCTCAAGTAGAGTTTTTAAGTATTAACTGTAACTACTTTATCATGCCCATTTAAATCTGGGACGGTTGAGCATCTTGCGACTCTCGATGCTGCGCCTCTAATGCCTCTAAGGTGTCTTGATCGAAATTCCAACCACCCCCTAACGCTTTATACAAATTGAGTCGATTGAGTAGGGACTCGAGACCTATTTGTACAAATTGCAGTTGCGTGCCATAGAGGTTGACCTCTGCCGTCTGCACCTGTAAAAAGCTGTCAATACCCGTCTCATAGCGCAAGTTAGCCAAGCGTAAACTTTCAGCAGCAGAGCGCTCCATCGCACGCATGGCGTCTAATTGCTCTTGATAAGTAGCCTCACCCGCGAGCGCATCGGCCACTTCTTTAAAGGCTGTCTGGATGGTTTTTTCATACTCAGAAACCGCGATGTTCTGACGGGCTTTTGCCAAGTCATAAGCCCCCTCTACCCCGCCAGAAAATAAAGGCATGGTAATTTGTGGTGAGTATTGCCAAAAATCATTCCCAGAGCGGAATAAACGGCTAAAGGATGGGCTGGCTAAACCAAACAAACCAGTCAACGATATTTGCGGGAAAAATGCAGCACGGGCGGCCCCTACATTGGCGTAAGCTGCCTTTAACTGGTGCTCAGCAGCGCGAATATCTGGACGCCTTACCAATAAAGAGGAAGGCAAGCCGACGGGAATAGATGAAATAATTTGGTCTTGGGAAAACTCAATACTCTCGGGCAAATCATCAGGCATTGAGGTCCCTAACACGAGTTCGAGCGCATTTTTAGCGAGCGATAATTGGCGCTGCATTTCTTTCAAATCAGCCCGTACCGTATCCAGCTGCAAACGCGCCTGCTCTAAATCGAGGGCAGAAGCAGTGCCCACCTCGTATAAATGCGTCACTAAATTAAGTGTTTCGCGTCGGCTTTTCTCTGTTTGCTCTGTGAGCTGTAACATGGTTTGGGCCGCGCGCCAACGCAAATAGCTTTCGGCAACCGCTGCGATGACATTGATTTGTACAGTCCGCTGTGATTCTGCCGTCGCCAAGAACTGTTGAAAAGCAGATTCACTCAGGTTTTTTAGACGCCCAAAGAAATCAAGCTCAAAAGCAGTCATGCCGACGCCGGCTTGGAAAGTACGGCTAATTGCGGGTGACTCTGGGCCTGCAATACGCATCTCAGACGGCATGCGCGTCACTTCTCCGCTGCCACCAATACCAAAGGCGGGGAATTGATCACTACGCGCGATACCGAATTGAGCCTGAGCCTCGAGCACACGATCCAATGCAATGCGCACATCCCGGTTATTTTCTAAAGCAACATCGATGAGCTCTTTGAGCTGGGGATCGTTAAAAAACTGATCCCAATCCAGCTCATTAAACTCGGAATCTGCTTGAGCCAGCTCTGTCTCGCTCGCGCCCACCTGCGGATACTCACCAGGTATTGGCGCTTCTGGCTGCTCATAGGTAGGTGCCAAAGAGCACCCAGCCAACACGAGTGCAGCACCTAAGGTAGAAAGCTTTAAACTAAATGGGGCACCCATTATGAATTCTCCTGGTGATCACTATCTGCATCTGATTTCCCCTGATTTTCTAATGCACGTTGACGCGCCTGCTCTTCTTTGAATGCCCGACCTTCGGCACCTAACAACCGAGGTTTGGTTTTAAAGATGCGCATGACGACCACAAAGAAAATGGGGACAAAAATTACTGCCAAGGGGGTGGCGGCGAGCATCCCGCCCAGTACACCAAAACCAACAGCGTTTTGGCTAGCCGAACCCGCGCCGCTCGATAACGCCAGCGGCGTAACCCCTAAAATGAATGCAAATGAGGTCATGACAATAGGTCTGAACCGCAATCGTGCCGCATGCGCTGTGGACTCGATCAACTCATCAGTGCGCGCATAAGCATCTTTGGCAAACTCAACAATCAATATCGCGTTTTTAGCCGCCAGACCAATCACGGTAATCATCCCTACTTGGAAGTACACGTCATTCGCCATTCCTTTAAGGGTGACCATCCCCACCACACCCAGCATCCCTAGCGGCAC
>JAJYTK010000004.1 GCA_021793095.1 Pseudomonadota bacterium | reverse complement strand
TCTAATCCCAGATGAGTGCCGCACCCGCACGGTCATCAAAACAATACAAATGAAGTAAAATCAATATAGCCCCTGCCACAGGGCTCTCCCTAGGCAGGCGGTCATCCGCTTTTCGATGCACTCACCCTGATGGGTAGAAATTGGTAGAGAAAATGAAACAAATAGATGTCATTATCAACGGCGAAACACGCCAAATAGAGCCTCAAACGCTACGTGCCTTGCTTGAGTCACTGGATTTTGCTGATAAACGGGTGGCTGTCGAATTAAATGGGGAAATCTTGCCTAAGAGCGCCCACGCCGAAACAAAATTAAAGGCCCAAGACCGCATCGAAATCGTTGTTGCCGTCGGTGGTGGTTAACTCAAAATAATGTTGGCTGCACGATAAGCACCCCCTCTGGTGCCGCCACTCGCTGCGACTGACAACGAGTGGCCCAAACAACTCAGCAATTAGCGACGACGGCGCTTACGGCGTGTGTTGCGTCGGCGTCCTGCCCCTGGCATACCGCCACCACCGGGCATCCCGGGCATACCCGGCATCCCACCGCCGCCTCCTCCAAGCAGGCCACCTAACCCACCCCCTAGGCCGCCACCTGCCAAGGCACGCATCATGCGCGCCATCCCACCGCCTTTCATCTTTTTCATCATGCCCTGCATTTGCTCAAATTGCTTGAGCATGCGATTGACCTCTTGGACCTGTACCCCTGCCCCCGCAGCGATACGCCGCTTGCGCGAGGCACGCAAGATCTGCGGCTTGCTGCGCTCTTCTGGGGTCATCGAATGGATAATACCCTCGGTACGACGCAATTGTTTTTCAGCCTCGCCGCCTTGCATCTGACCAGCCATTTGAGACAACTCACCAGGAAGCTTTTTGAGCAGGGAGCCCATATCTCCCATTTTTTTGACCTGTTGAAGCTGTTCTAAAAAGTCATTTAGATCGAAGCCTTTGCCCGACTTGATGCGCTCAGCCATTTTTTCGGCCTCGGCCACATCAATGTTGCGCTGTGCCTGCTCTACCAAGCTCACCACATCACCCATGCCCAAGACGCGCTGCGCCATGCGCTCAGGGTGAAAAGGCTCGAGCCCATCCATTTTTTCGGACACACCGATAAATTTGAGGGGTTTGCCCGTGACATGACGCACTGAGAGTGCGGCCCCCCCGCGGGCATCACCATCGAGCTTGGTGAGCACCACCCCTGTCAAAGGTAATGCCTCGCCAAAGGCTTGAGCCACGTTGACCGCGTCCTGACCTTGCATGGCATCCACCACAAACAAGGTTTCAATAGGATCCAAGGCCTGGTGCAAGGTTTGAATCTCTTGCATCATCTCCTCGTCAACCCCCAAGCGCCCCGCGGTATCAACGATTAATACGTCATAATGGTGACGTCGGGCATGCTCTAAGGCGCGCTCGGCAATGGCCACCGGTTTTTCTGTGCTTTGTGTCGGCAGAAAATCTACCCCCACCTGCTGGGCCACTGTTTCTAACTGGTCAATGGCAGCGGGGCGATAAACGTCGGCACTGACAACCAAGACCTTTTTGCTCCCGCTCTTGCGCCCCTTGTGGGTATGCTCACCCGCCTGCAACCAGCGAGAAAGCTTACCCACTGTGGTCGTTTTACCAGCCCCCTGAAGACCTGCCATTAAAATAACTGCTGGGGGTTGGGTGGCCAGTGATAACTCGAGCTCTTCGGGGGACTGCCCCCCACCCATGAGTGCGGTGAGCTCCTCATGCACCACGCCGACTAGGGCCTGCCCCGGGTTTAAGGAATCCACCACCTCGGTGCCCAAGGCCTTGGTCCGCACCTCTGAGATAAACTCACGCACCACAGGCAAGGCCACGTCCGCCTCGAGCAAGGCCATACGCACCTCACGGAGCATTTCCTGGGTGTTGGCCTCGGTCAGTCGGGCTTGACCGCGCATTGTTTTCACAATACGCGACATGCGTTGTGTAAGATTTTCGAACATATAATGTGTTTCGCTTAAAGTATAATTTTAAAAAGGCGTACTGGCTTAACCTTTTGCCAGTTTATGCACTATGATTATCTTTTTGATTACCCAATATTAATGCCGTCATATATTTTATTTTATCTGCTCGCCGCAGCAACCTACACAGGCCTTGCAGCCTGGATGTGGCGCTTGCTCGTGCAATACCAAGGCCCTATTGGCCAACTACCTACTGGCTTTAAGGGAGCCTTGCTGGTTGCCCTTATTTTACATGGGCTGGGCCTAGGCCAAAGCATCCTGCTGCCAGAGGGCTTGTTTTTGGGGTGGGCAGTCGGGCTATCTGCTGCCATATGGCTGGCCATGGTGGTCTTTTGGATCGAGAGTTTTTTCCTCTCACTCAATAGCTATCTGTTGGCCTTATTGCCATTGTCCGCGGTTGCCTGCTTGATTAGCCTGCTCTTTCCGCAGGGTAGCTTTGTGGTGGCCGCCCATAACGACTGGGTACAAGGCCACCTCATCATCGCACTGATTTCCTATGGTCTAATGGCAGTTGCCGCGGTCTATGCGCTGCTGGTACTGTTTTTTGAGCGCTACCTACATCAACCTGCCACGGCGCAACGAAAGCGTCCAGTACTGTACCTAGCCCTGGAAAGCATGCCGCCTTTGCTCACACAAGAGCAGCTGCTATTTCATTTTATTCGCTTTGGTTTTGCGGCACTGACCTTGGCAATGATTAGCGGCTCACTAGTGTCTGCAATGCTGACGCAGCAGTGGTTTCCATTAGACCATAAAACCGTGTTTACTGTCCTGTCTTGGCTGACTTTTGGTGCATTATTGGTGGGGCGCCGCCTGTATGGATGGCGGGGTCGAGCCGCCGTCAGAGCGACATTATTAGGGTTTATTTTATTATTATTGGCTTATTCGGGCAGTCATTTCGTGCTTGATGTTCTTTTACAGCGAGGTTCAATTGGGTAAGTTATTTTTCTGGATTGGGGTCGTCGTCGTGTTGATGGTGATCCTGCGCATCATTTCCTACAGCAAACACCGTCAGCAGGTCCAACAAGCACGCAATTTGAGCCTGTCTCGTGGCAAAGAGCCGATGGTGCGTTGCGCCCATTGTGGTATTTATTTACCGCGCTCTGAGGCCCTGATGAGCAATCAGCATACCTGGTGCAGCCTAGAACACGCTAAGCTAGGCGTTCGCAACTGATCTGCTCGATCTGTGCGCAGCCCGACAGGACCATGGTCAGCTCGAGCTCGGTGCGCAACAGATGCAATACATGGGCCACCCCAGCGGCCCCACCCACGGCCAACCCCATCACATAGGGCCGACCAATGGCCACTGCCTGCGCCCCCAATGCCAACGCGATAAACACATCGCTACCACTGCGCACCCCGCCATCTAACACCACCGGTAGACGGCCCTGAACGGCAGATACCACGGCCGGTAAGCAACGCACAGGGGCTGGAAACGCATCAAGCTGACGTGCCCCATGATTCGACACCATCACCCCAGCCGCCCCCACCTCAACCGCTAAACGGGCATCATCTGGATGCATCACCCCCTTGAGCCACACGGGTAAAGGACAGGCTTCGATAAAGGCCTGCACCTCATGCCAGCGCGGGGCTGAATGCATCAGGCCTGCCCCAAAAACAGGGCTTTGACCCGCTGCGGCAAAATGCTGTGCTGCCCCGTTAAAACCATCTAAATGTGGGGTGTGCAGGTGAGCAGGACGGTGCTGTCCAGCCCGTTGTTCACGAGGACGCAACCCCTGTACCGGGGCATCTAAGGTGAGCACAATAGCAGTGACCTCAGCCTGCACGCAGCGCTGCCATAACGCCTCGGTCGCGGTCCGATCATGATGCCAATACCACTGCAACCATAACTCGGCCTGAGGGGCAGCGGCCCGAATCTCTTCGATGCTAGAAGTCGATTGCATGCTCACCATAAAAGGGGCACCCATCGCTGCGGCCGCCTGTGCAGTGGCGAGCTCACCCTCCGGGTGCGCCCAACGTTGCCAAGCCACAGGGGCTAAAAAAATTGGATAAGCATAGGCACGACCATTCAGATCAATTTGAGTGCTGCCTTGGGTCATATCCTGCAGCACCCGCGGGATAATTTCATAATCCGCAAAGGCCTGTAGATTTTTTTCTAATCCACGCTCTTGTTCTGCCCCGCCGCTAAAATAAGCCCACGCCGAGGCCTCCAAACGTGCCTGCGCATAGGGCCAATAATCCTTCACAGCCACCACATCGGCGGGTATCTCAGCTGCCTCTGACACTCTTATCTCCTGGTGTTTTAAACGCGTTAAACCTCTGCCCATTCGCGGATCAGATTATGGTAGACCCCACTCAAACGAGCGAGTTCGGCAGTATCACTGCCTTGCTGTGCCAAACGTTGGATAGACTGATCGAGCTCCCAGAGTAAAGCCCGCTGATGCGCCTGTCGGATCATGCTTTGAGTCCAAAAAAATGAAGCCAGACGCATCCCGGCCGTCACCGGATTGACACGATGCAGGCTCGTGCCGGGATACACCACCAAATCGCCCGCCTTAAGTTTGACCTGCTGCGTACCATAGGTGTCCTCGATGACCAGCTCGCCCCCCTCATATTCATCGGGCGGACTTAAAAAAAGCGTGGAAGACACATCACTGCGAATACGCTCCTGTGTCCCTGGGACATTAAAAATAGCATTATCGATATGATTACCGTAGGTTTGCCCCCCTTCGTAACGGTTAAAGCGGGGCGGCAGCATCTTGGCCGGTAAAGCAGCTGCAATAAATTGCGGGTGTTGCGCTAACCGCTGCATAATCAATGAGCCAATGTCCTTAGCCACTGGGCTATCCAAGGGCAGTTGCTGGTTTTTCTTGACGTCTGCAGCGAGGTAACCTGCCGTCTCAAGGCCGTCTTGCCACGGCGCCGACAACAAGGCCATGCGGCACTGTTTGACCTCGTCAGGACTCAATACCTCAGGAATGACGATCAACATGATCCTCTCCATCACAAAAGTTTATATCACCAAGCATAGCCAAAACGATAACGCCCCTGCCTGATCCGGCACAAAACCGAGTCAAACAAGGGCGCCAATGCCTCTGCGTGCACACGCTGTCAACGCCGCATCAATGCATTACTCAAAATGGTAACTGGCATTGAGCATGATGGAGCGTCCATGACCAACATTGGCAAAGAGCCCCACATGTGAGGCATCCCAGATGCGCGTATTCGTGAGGTTATTGACGTTGAGCTGCAAATCAAAGTTCTTATTCACCTGGTATTTGACCATCGCATCCACCACTGTATTGGATGGCAGCTCGTACTTATTGGCATCATCAACATAGCGCATGCCGGTATAGGTCACCCCGCCGCCAATGCTCCATTTAGGATCCAACTGATAGGTGGTCCACAAGGTGGCGCTGTGTTTGGGGATAAACTTCATGCGCTTGCCTGAGTAGTTCTCACCATTATTCACATAATTGAGCACCTTGGAATTTAAAAAGGTATAACCCGCCCAAATATCCCATTTAGGGGTGATCGCCCCCTCTACACCAATTTCCAGACCGCGCACACGGTTTTTCCCATTAAGCGTCACAATATCGTCCTGCAAGGGATCCTGCGAACGCGCATCTGTTTTCTTGGTTTCAAATACAGCTGCAGTAAAGCTCATTTGCTCATCAAAGAGATCCCATTTGGTACCCAACTCCCATGAACGGCTCTTTTCAGGTTTTAAATCATGGACGGTCGCCCCACCCGCTGGCCCATCCGCCCCACCGGCCTGACCCAGATTTTCCCCTGCGGGGTTAGCCGAGGTGCCATAGGACAGATACACACTGCCGTAATAGACGGGCTTATACACAACACCAGCCTGGTAGCTCCAGATGCCATCCGTCCGACCCGCTGCCGGCACAGGTACGCCACCACGCCCTGTCGTTGCGTCCGCATGGACCTTGAAACGGTCATAGCGCACCCCACCGCTCACATACCACTGCTCGTTGAGTTCAATGGTATCCATGAGGTAGATGGCCTTGGTATCAATGTACCCATCGCGGGTTTTAGGCCCATAGCTAATATTTGAACTGTAGTGTTTATTGGGGTTAGGGTTCCAAAATGACCCCATGTCCTCACCAGGCAGCCCATCCATGGCCTTTGAATACAAGCGTTCGCGGCCAAACTCCATACCCGCCACAAAATAATGGCGTGCCGAGCCGGTATTAAACTCACCAAAAATATCCGTCTGGTTGATCAGCGATTTGCTTTCCCGCCAACGGGCTCGGTCAGAGCGCGTGAACTGCAGATCAGCCCCTTCGGTGTAACAGGAGGGTGCTGGATTAGGATTTTTGTCAGTTTTCGTGCAATTTTCAAATGATGGGCGAGTAAACAAATAGTGGTTGAGTGATTTGCCGTAGCGTGTGATGTTACGCACAGTCAGGTCATCGGCAAAATCGTGCTCGATGGTCGCCGTGGCCGTATCAAATTTATTTTGACGAAAATCCACGTCCTTGCGGCCGTAAAAGTTTTTCCTATTGGGTTCTAAAGGCCGAACGCGGTCAGGAACGGCATCATTCCTAAACGGGATGCCCATATCGGGGGTATCTTTGTTTTCAATATGTGCGTAGCTCAGAGTGAAACGCGTGGGAGTACCCAGCCCAAAGGCAATAGAAGGCGCAATACCCCAACGGTTGTATTTCACCTCATTGCGGCCCGGAACATCACCACCCATACGCATGAGATTGAGTCGCATCGCTGAGGTCTCACCCAGCGTCAGGTTGCCATCGAGGGTCAAACGGTGCTGCCCGCCATTACCGATCCCAACCGTTGCATCCGCAAAATCATAAGCCTTGGGGGTTTTGGTTTGCATGTTAATACTGCCCCCCGTCCCACCTCGACCGGTAAGCACACCGCTGGGCCCCTTAACGACCTCAACAGATTCGAGATTAAATACCTCGTGATAGCCACGAGCATAATCACGCACGCCATCGATAAAAATATCAGTGCTGGCCTCGTAGCCACGAATAAAGGGACGGTCACCGGTGGGCGTCCCCCCTTCGCCGGAACCCAAACTAATGCCGGGCGTATTGCGTAGTACATCCTGTAGAGAAGTCGCGCCGCGATCCTTGATCACCGCCTCGGGAATCACATCGACTGTGCGGGGCGTATCGATCAGAGGTACCACAAACTTTGGCGAACTGGCCTCACGGGTTTGGTAGCCATCCCCGGCACTGCCCTGCACAGTAATTGTTTCAAACTGCTGCACACTACGGACATCCGTATCATCTGATGTGTCTGATTGACCCTCTTGGGCCCAAGCAGAAGCAGAGGCCACCAAAGCACTGCACAAGGCTGCGTGCACCGTGTTTTGGCCCACACGATGAACAAAGGGCCGGCGTTGAGCGCTCATGAACTGAAAACTCCAAATCTACAGAATTAAAGGTGAAAGATTAAATGCACTGACAAATGATAATTATTATCATTTGCATAATCAACTCCCGCACTTTGCGAAAATATCACTCCTTTCTGTGAATGAGTATTGACAAGGTGTTGGCAGCAAAGCCAAGGGTTTTCCCTGATCGGCTAATTGTGTGTCCTCAAAACCACAACCGTCGCTGCCCATCAAAAAAGCCGCCAGAGAGTGGCTCTGGCGGCTTTCAGTGTTTACAGCGCACTGCACGCTGTGCTGCTTTGCTTATTGGGACATATTTTGCATCAACAGACTGTTTAAGCGTTGGACAAAACGAGCAGGCTCTTTGAGCTGAGCGCCCTCAGCCAGCATGGCTTGATCCAGTAATAATTCAGCCCATTCATCAAAACGATCACCCTCAATTTTTTCAATGTGTTCAATCAAGGAGTGCTCAGGATTGATTTCCAAAATAGGCGTCACTGTAGGGGCCTCTTGACCCGCAGCCTCGAGCAAACGCAAAAAGTGCGGACTCATTTCCCCTTCGTCGACCACCACACATGCCGGAGAATCCACCAAACGCATGGTCACACGCACCTCTTTGACGGCCTCACCCAAGCTCTTTTGCAAACGCTCGACCAAGGGCTGGTAACGCTCGGCCACCTCGGCATGTTGTTTTTTCTCTTCCTCGTCGGCCAGCTCATCCAGATCGACGCCCCCCTTGGCAACAGACACCAAGGATTTCTCATCGAAATCAGTCAAGAAAGACAGCATCCACTCATCGATGCGATCCGAGAGCAAGAGCACCTCTATACCTTTTTTGCGGAACACCTCGAGGTGTGGGCTATTGGCTGCTGCCTCGTAGGTATCTGCGGCCACATAATAAATATGCTTTTGCCCCTCTTTCATGCGACTGACATAGTCATCTAGTGACACATCTTGGACGGCGCTGTCATTATGGGTAGAGGCAAAACGTAATAGCTTGGCAATGCGCTCGCGATTACCGGGATCTTCGCCCGTGCCTTCTTTGAGGACTTGGCCAAACTGAGTCCAAAACTGAGCGTAAGCCTCTTTATCGTCTTTGGCCAAATCTGCCAACATGGACAAGACACGACGAGCACAACCCTCGCGAATAGAACGCACATCACGGCTTTCTTGGAGGATTTCACGCGACACGTTGAGCGGCAGATCGCTGGAATCCACCACCCCACGCACAAAACGCAGATACCCGGGCAATAGCTGTTGGGCATCATCCATGATAAAGACGCGTTTCACATAGAGCTTGAGCCCGTGTTTGGCATCACGATCCCACAAATCAAATGGAGCACGCTTGGGGATGTACAGCAATTGCGTGTACTCGCTGCGCCCCTCAACGCGGTTGTGTGTCCAGGTCAGGGGATCATCATAGTCATGAGCAATGTGCTTATAGAACTCGATGTATTGCTCATCAGAGATTTCGTTGCGCGGGCGCGTCCAAAGTGCACTGGCCTGGTTAACGGTCTCCCAGTCATCGGTTTTTTTCTGCTCTTTGGCCTCATCATCCCACTCTTCGGTGCGCATTTGTACGGGGATAGAGATATGGTCAGAATAACGACGCAGGATCTCGCGCAATCGCCAGCCCTCAAGGAACTCGTCCTCATCCTCGCGCAAATGCAAAGTGATGGTCGTCCCACGCCCTGCCTTTTCTGCGGACTCGATGGTGTACTCACCCTCGCCTGCTGAGGTCCACAAGGCCGCCTGATCCTCGGGCAGACCCGCGCGGCGACTGAGCACAGACACCTTGTCAGCCACAATAAAGGAGGAGTAAAAGCCAACCCCAAATTGCCCGATCAAGTGGGCATCCTTTTTCTTGTCACCGGTCAATTGCCCCAAGAACTCTTTGGTCCCCGAACGGGCAATGGTCCCAAGGTTAGCAATGAGCTCGTCGTAGGACATCCCAATACCATTGTCATCAATGGTCAGCGTGCGCGCCTCTTTGTCATAGTCAATACGGACGCGCATATCAGGATCACCTGCGAGCAGTTCAGGCTGATCGATGGCCTCAAAGCGTAATTTATCGCAGGCATCCGAGGCATTAGAAACCAGCTCGCGTAGGAAAATCTCTTTGTTACTGTAAAGAGAGTGAATCATCAAATGCAGCAGTTGCTTGACCTCGGTCTGAAAACCCCGAGTCTGAGTGTCTTTTTGTGCTGTTGCAGAGGTATCGTTCTGACTCATAGCAAATAAACCAAAATGAAAAATAAACAGAATTGAGTTATCTTAATAGATAGGGGTTTAACTACAAATTTCAAGCGCGCCCCGCCTTTCTCCTTCAATTTCCTCAAAAAAACATCAACAATCACCGCCGCACCGCGCGGCATAGACAGACTCGTCTTTTATCAACGCTTTATTGTTTTTTCCAACTCGATGAAACAAGTTATCCAAAAAGAGAACCACCGTCCCATTAAAATCTGGACGGATGATATTGATCCCGCTGCTCTCGATCAGCTGCGCAATGTCTCTACACTGCCCTTTGTACACCCCCACGGCGTGGTGGCCATGCCGGATGTACACGTGGGCATTGGCGCGACTGTTGGCAGTGTGATTGCTACCGACAGCGCCGTGATTCCTGCGGCTGTGGGTGTGGACATTGGCTGCGGGATCAACGCCGTGCGCTTATCGCTAAAAGCAGATGACCTGCCTGACAACCTCGCCCCTATTCGCAATCAAATCGAGCATAGCGTGCCCTTGGGCCCTGGCGGACGTCATAAACAAAAAAACATGCCCGACTTTGATCTGGACTTGGCCAATCGCCTCAAAGACATCACCCGCAAGCACCCTCGTTTAGAACGCCGCGACGTACAAAGGCAAATTGGGACCTTGGGTTCTGGCAACCACTTTATAGAAATCTGCCTCGATGAAAACCAAGAGGTCTGGGTGATGCTGCACTCAGGCTCGCGTGGCATTGGTAACCTCATTGGCCGCTACTTTATTGGACGCGCCAAACGCCATATGGAAGATCTGGGCATCCAGCTCCCCGATCAAGATTTGGCCTACCTGCCCGACAACACTCAAGACTTTCACGATTATGTTGAGGCCGTGCAATGGGCACAAGACTACGCCTTTGAAAACCGCCGGGTCATGATGGATCGCACCCTGGCTGCCATGCGCCGCCACATCAAAACACCGTTTACGATCACCAAAGAGGCCATCAACTGCCACCACAACTACGTGGAGCAAGAAGAGCACTTTGGAAAAAAACTCTGGGTCACACGCAAAGGCGCCATTCGCGCCCAACAAGGTGATTTGGGGGTGATCCCAGGCAGCATGGGCCAACGCAGCTACATCGTACGTGGCAAGGGCAATCTAGACTCCTATTGCTCATGCGCACACGGCGCCGGCCGCCAATTTAGCCGTCGGGCCGCACGTGAACGGTTTACTGTAGAAGACCTCCGCGCACAAACAGACGGCATTGAATGCCGCAAAGATGCCGGGGTATTGGATGAAATCCCCAGCGCCTATAAAGATATTGATGAGGTCATGGAAAACCAAAAAGATTTAGTTGAGGTACTGCATACACTGCGGCAAATCGTCAACGTTAAGGGCAATTAACAGTAAATATTTGCTTAAAAAAAATAGCTAAGAGCATGTGCTCTTAGCTATTAGTAAACAACACTGGAATAAAACCCCTTGAAAGATTTATTTGGGTTCCCATTCAACCTTTACATCACCATTCAAGAAAGTCTGGCAAGCCATTCGGTAACCTTGCTCAAAATCCTCATCAGTTAAATGGCGTCGTTCTTTGGGTTTTATATTATCAGTATTACCCATACCTTCAACGATACGACATTTGCATGTCCCACAAATACCGCCTCCGCACTTGAATGGAATGCCCCCTTGCTCTCTTATCGATATGCGCAATAAATTACTTTTTTCAGGCGCTTGAACCAGTTTATTGTCATTTGTCACAAAAGTAATTTCAATCATAAATTTACTACCAAGTTGGGTTATCAATCTTTTCTAGGCGAACCTCGAGATTGCCAAAAGTAATTAACTCATCAATCTCAGCCTTAGCCTCCTCAAGGGTGCTAAATGCTTCGAGAAATTTAGTGGGTACGCGATTCACACCTCCATCCTCCTCAACAATTTCCACATAACCATCGCCATGCAGCTGTGCCAGATGAAAGGTAGCGAGGTGCTCGCCATAAAAATAATATTTATAAGCTCCAAGGACTTTGGCATCTGCCTTTAAACTAGATGTATAAATCCCCGGCTTGCTAGTAACCACTACATACATAGAAATCCCCCCCTTTTTAATCACACGCCAGTTTTAATGGGTTCAACATCCTGGGTTAACTCTATGTCATGGGTTACCCAAAGCTGGCAAACTAGTCGATACCCTTCGTCCAAGCGTGAACCAAGAATCTTTTTTTCTTTCCAGTTAGGCTCCGGCAAGTGCTCTGCACCGGCAAGAATTTTAGAGGCACAAGTGGAGCACTTTCCCATTCCACAGCGAAATGACAAATTAGGAAATGGAAACTGCCTAATCCCAGCGCGCACTACTAAATTTGAGTTTTCTTTAACCTCACCCTCAAACGTTTCGCCATTTTTGTGTAATTTAACCTTGATCATTTATTTACCCTTATTTCAAAACAATAACGTTATTTTTTCTGAACTTAGGCTGCACCCACTGCTGGTTTTTTTTGCGCAGTTTCCTCTTCAATAGCTGCATAAGTAAAACTATCGCTATAGATATAATCAGGATCAGCGCCTTTCTGTATTAATAGTTTACGCACATCGCTAATCATCTCAGGAGAGCCACAAAGGTAGAATGAAAGCTCGGACACATCGGTTAAATCCTCTTTCAAAGCTTCCTGCACATAACCGCGCCTACCCTCCCATTGCTCTGATGGACGTGATAGTACCGGTTGATATTGAAACTCGCATAGACGCTCCGCCCAAGACTCTAATTCTTCTTGTAAAAATAAATCTTTCTCTGTTCGCATACCCCAATACAGCGACACGGGAGGACAGTCATCATCATCCAGTAAGGATTCCAAAACTGAACGTACGGGAGCTATACCAGTTCCTGTAGCAACAAATACCATTGGACGCCAATCTTCCTCACGGTAATAAAATTCGCCATGAGGCAAAGAAACCTGTAATTTATCCCCCGGTTGCAAACTATCTAAGACTTCATTTGTGAACCAGCCTTTAGGAATTCGTTTAACATATAAATCAACCATATTCCCAAAAGCAAAAGCAGAAACCATAGAAAAGCTTCTTTCGGCCCGTTCAGAATAGTTAATATGCAAATGCTGACCTGGCAAAAAATCGACATCTACTTCATCATCAATCTTCAAGCTAAGGTATGTGATTTCATTCGTTAATGGAGTCCGTTCTAATACTTCTGCTTCGGCCTGCACGGGGTCAGGCAACATGACTGCTCCACGCGCAGGGGTAACCACCAAATCCCCGCAAGGTCGTGCTTGGCACGCAAGGGCATAACCGAGTTCATGCTCCTCTTCTGTTAAGGCCATAGGAAAATCAGTGTATTCAACGGCCCCCTCCTCAAGCTTGACTCTGCAAGTAGCACAGCCCCCAAAAGTGCATTCATGAGCCATGGGCACACCTACTCTCATGGCGGCCTCTAAAATGGACTCTCCATCCTTGACCTCAAAGGTTTCGTCGGTTGTAGAAATTCGCACGTTATAACTCATTCGGGCACCTCTTGGTTTATATAGGAATCACACCACTCAGCCCATCAAAGGGGCTATGCATAACAAGATAATGTCAAGCAGTTGGCAATGTTGCCCTACTGCGCTAGCCTACAGGCTCGCAAGAGCAAAAAAATTACTTCCACAGCTCACTAAGCCCTGTAAATAACTTTCACCCTTGCGAATCATCAGCCAAAGTCTTATTTTTTAATATTGGCTTCTACTAAGACCTCCATCCCTTTTGGTTTCAAGTGATCAGCTAAAGCCTGTAAACCCGCAAGTCCTGCTTGAGTATCTTGTTCACCGTTTCCACCACTTAGCCCTATACCACCAATGACCTCTCCATCAACTACAATTGGGAAACCACCAATAAAAGCTGCAAACTTACCTTCAAAGCTCAGTTGGATCCCAAATGCCTCATTCCCCGGCAATGCTGGACCATCAGGCGCAGTTGTAAATAGATGCGTAGAGCGCTTATGCCCAGCAGCGGTAAATGCTTTGTTCCAAGCGATTTGTGGGCCGGTAATACGGGCGCCATCCATCCTTTCCAAAACTAGTGGAAAACCACCAGAATCGACAATGCATACACTTTCTAATACACCTATTTCCTCAGAACGCTCAATCGCTGCTTTTGCCATTAAACGTGCCTGCTCTAGTCCTAGCTCAACTTTTGTCCTCATAATTCTTTCTCCATATTTTTAATTAGATTTAATAAAAGACCTACTAACTGCCCTGATAAACGGTTTTTACTTGCACGAAGAAATCCAAGCCTGCACGACCAGATTCCCTGAAAGTAGCGGTACTCGAACGCTTGATCCCGCCAAACGGCGCATTCACCAAGTTCCCTGTAGTTGTTCTATTAATTTTGACTGTGCCGGATTCGATATCATTAACAAAACGATGCATCAAATCGGGATCCCGGGTAACGATTGAGGCGGATAGTCCGTAAGGAGTGTCATTGGCTACACGAATGGCCTCCTCATAACCATCAATTTCAATGATTGCCAAAACAGGGCCAAATATCTCTTCTTGCGCGATCCTCATTTCAGGACTGACATCTGTAAATACGGCAGGGGAAACAAAAAAGCCTTTATCGTAGCCTGCGCCTGCCAGCCGCTCCCCACCAACCAAGTGCGTTGCCTCTGATTTACCAATAGCGACATACTCAAGTACAGTCTCTAATTGCTGCTTCGTTGCCAATGGTCCCAAAACAACGCCTTCTTCAAAACCATTTCCAACTTTAAGGCCCTCTACTGCAGCCAAAAGCTTTTCAGTAAATTCCTGCTTGACCCGCTTATCAACTAATATTCGGCTTGTCCCAGTGCACGCTTGACCGGTCAAGGCAAATCCGCCCTGTATCGCAAGCCGAGCAGCATGATCCAAATCAGCGTCAGGCATCACAATCAATGGGTTTTTCCCACCCAACTCCATTTGCAAACGTGTGCCCATATCTGCTGAACGATGAATGGCCTCGCCAGCAGCTGTAGACCCTGTGAAAGTAACCGCTCGCACCTCTGGTGAGCTCACTAGTATGGAGCCTATATTTGAAGCTCGGCCAGTTACATAATTTAAAACGCCCGCAGGTAACCCTGCATCAACTAAAGCTTCAACCAATCGATACCCAGATAACGGCGCATCTGTTGAAGGTTTAAAAACGACGCTATTACCCGTAATCAATGCTGGAGCAATTTTGCGTGAAGGGATTGATATTGGGAAATTCCAAGGTGCTATTACTGTCACCACCCCTAAAGGTTCTGGGTGACTGTAAACAAGCATCTGTGCATCATCCTGTGGAAAGACCTCCCCAGTATAGGTTTGACCTTCGACCGCGTAGAATCTCAGCGTCTGAGCTGAGCGCATCACCTCACCACGGGCTTGGTTAAATAGTTTTCCTTCTTCGCGAGTGATTTCTTTTCC
>JAJYTK010000257.1:869-2722 GCA_021793095.1 Pseudomonadota bacterium | reverse complement strand
GCAGTTCCAATAATCATTGTTTGTGATAAAAATTAAGCCGTAATTTTTCCTCGTCTGCAGCAGACAAGCAACGAAAGTCTAAATATAAATTTTGCTGTTGAATACGACCGACCACAGGCGTCGGCAACCTGCGTAGCGCCTCTTCGAGCTGAATCACCGCGCGACTGGTACGGCCTGAACCCTGATACACACAGCACAGACCATAGCTGGGCAGTGCCTCTACCGGCAAGGCACCGCTGCCAATCTGACTGTACATAGGCTGCGCCTGCACCTCAAACTCTGGACCCACCCATTGCTGAAAGGCCTCTTGCCAACGTCGTGCCTGAGCCTTAATTTCCTCAATCGGACGGGTAAACAGCCTGAGCGTGGTCAACTGCTCGGCTAGGTGCTCTGGCTGCTCATAAAGGCTCAAGACAGCATCAAGGGCAGCCAAGGTCAATTTATCCACACGCAACATACGTTTGAGTGGGTTTTTTTTGATGGCCTGAATAGACTCACGATCGCCGACCAAAATACCGGATTGCGGCCCGCCTAATAACTTGTCGCCACTAAAGGTCACCACGCGCGCCCCTTGGCGGATATTTTCCTGTACGGTTGGCTCAGCAGGTAACCCATAGGACTGCATGTTGATTAACGTACCGCTGCCCAAATCAACTGTCGCGGGGATATCATACTGAGCCCCCAATGCGGCCAGCTCTGCCAAGGGCACCTCATGCGTGAATCCCTGGATCTCGTAATTACTACAATGCACCTTCATGAGCATCCCCGTGCGCTCATGAATGGCACGCTCATAATCATGTCGGTGTGTGCGGTTAGTGGTGCCGACTTCGCGTAGCCGCGCCCCTGCACGCGACATGATATCAGGGATCCGAAAAGAACCACCGATCTCAACCAATTCGCCCCGAGAAACTACGACTTGGCGACGAAATGCCAAGGTGTTGAGCATCAAAAAAACAGCCGCTGCATTATTATTAACAACTGTGGCATCCTCAGCCCCGGTCAAGGCACAAATACGCTCTCTGATTAAATCATCACGATCTCCGCGATGGCCCGCCTCTAGGGCATACTCTAGATTAACGGGATGACGCATGGCATTGACCACCGCCTCTACCGCGCGCTCGGGCAATAAAGCACGACCCAAATTCGTATGCAGCACGGTGCCACTTAAGTTAATGACGGGGCGTAGACTCGGTTGTAGTAAACGCCCGAGTGTTTGCTCAACATCTTGGACTAGGCGCTCTTGTGATAAATCCTCGGCATAGAGCGACGCGCTTTGAAAGCGCTGTCGGCGCTCATCCAAAATCTGGCGGATGGCCCTGACCACAATACTTTGACCATGTGTTTGGCCCAAGGTGGCAATCGCAGGGACCCCAAGCAATCGATCCACCGATGGCAAGGCGGCCAGACTGTGCACCGGAGTGGATAAGTTGCCCATCTTTTTATTTTCTGTCATTCTCTAACTCAACACCCTCAGATGAATTGTGAGATGGCATTTATTAATACCTCAAATCTCGCAAAATGAAAATAATACTCTTATAGCTATTTAGATCACAGCACCATGAAATGTCTGTTACAACGTGTTAAAAGCGCTCATGTCGATATCAACGGTACCACGGTAGGTAGTATAGAGCACGGGCTGTTGGCTTTTATTTGTGCCGAGCCCACCGATACCGAGGACACCATCGCACGCGCAGTGGATAAAATCCTCAAATTGCGTATCTTTAGTGACGACAATGGCAAGATGAATTGCTCACTGACCCAAACCCAAGGCGGGTTATTAGTTGTTAGTCAGTTTACACTCGCCGCGGATACACGCAAAGGCAATCGCCCCAGCTTTACCCAAGCCGCCCCTG
>JAJYTK010000257.1:0-859 GCA_021793095.1 Pseudomonadota bacterium | reverse complement strand
CAAGGAAAAGCCTTGTACGAAGCCTTTTTGCATCAGGCAAAATTAAAGCATCCCAATGTGGCCAGCGGCGAGTTTGGTGCCGATATGCAAATCCATTTGATCAATGACGGCCCCGTTACCATCCCTCTATCCTTTTGATGTTTGGTGGGTCACTCAGCACATCATACAAACGACATCGTGCCCCCTAAAAGCGAGGCAGGCCCCTTTTAAGGAGCCTGCCCTTCACTCATATAACGGCATTATCGTTTCAATCGTCCCTAGCTGACGGGTTTCACCCCTACCCCAGGCTGAAAGTACTGGCGCGTCAGCTTGAATACCACTGGGCTCAGCAGCAACAGAGCAATCAAATTGGGCACCGCCATTAAGGCATTTAGGGTATCTGCAACCAACCAAATACTGCCCAAATCTACGCCAGGCAAAGCCCCAACTGGGACCATGAGTACCCAGATCACGCGAAATGGCAAATTAGAGCGTGCGCCAAATAAAAACTGCGCACATTTCTCACTATAAAAACTCCAAGCAATCAGAGTGGAAAAGGCAAATAAGGCAATGCCCAAGCTAACAATATAACGACCCGCCGGGCCTAGCGCGGCGTGAAACGCATGGGCAGATAATGAAGCCCCATTTTCACCACTTTCCCAGCTACCGGTAATCACAATCACCAAGCCAGTAATGCTGCACACCACAATAGTATCTAGAAAAGTCCCCAGCATCGCAATCGTACCCTGGCGGATGGGATTATCGGTTTTGGCCGTCGCGTGCGCAATGGGGGCACTGCCCAAACCTGCCTCATTAGAGAAAATCCCACGGGCCACCCCAAAGCGAATAGCGGCCCAAACAGTCGCACCTAAAAACCCAC
>JAJYTK010000256.1 GCA_021793095.1 Pseudomonadota bacterium | reverse complement strand
TGCTTTATGATTTGGACCGTGCCTTTAGGCGACCCGAAACAAATATGCTCAAACAGACTTACCAGCTCAGCGAGGAAAAAGACCCCATTAAAGCCAGTGAGCTTTATAAAATACTTATTAAACACCCTGAGGTGAAACAGCGCTTTATTACTCGCTTTGCGGATTTAATTAACACCACTTTTGCGCCAGAAAGAGTAACGCGATTTATTAAGCACACACGAGAATTATTAGAAAAAGAAATGCCACAGCATATTGCGCGCTGGGGTGCACCTATCAGTATGGGTTATTGGGAAGGTCATTTGGATAATATGGTTGAGTTTGCCAACAAACGCCCAGATATACAAAGGCAGCATCTAAAAGAATTCTTTAATTTGGGCGATGCCTATACCGTGACGATCAACGTGCTGTTAGACAGTAATACGGAGCATGAGTTAACCCCGGTTGAGGATGCCGCGATTATCGAGCTCAATACCTTGCAGTTGGGTGTGACCGACGATGAGCTCACCCCTCCTATCGCAGCCAGCAGCCGTGCGTCAGAGATGACAGATTTTTTACGCTTTCCATGGGCAGGGCAATATTTCTCTGATATGCCTCTAGAGCTCAAAATAACCGCTCGTCCGGGTTATGCCTTTAGTCATTGGGAGGGTGACCTCATTGAACAAGATAACGCCCAGGATTCATCCCTGAACCTCACCCCAACAAAAGATCTAACTATCAATGCGATCATGATCAAAGAACCAAATTAGAATCCTCATCCCCTCTAAAAGCACCTAAAAATCAATACAACTAAAGGTAGATTACCTAGGGAAAACACCTGCAATTTTTTATTACTGCTCGCTGCTATGATCAGTGCAGGCTCAGCAAATAAGCTGGGCCTGTTTTTTTTAGGAGAGAGCAATGAGTCAAAACAAAACGAATAGGCAGCCCCAGCTGCTGGGTGGCGCACTGCTTTTAGGGTTGGTCCTCCCCTTGACGGCATGTGGTGATGGAGATTCAGATCAGCAGGCCAAAGGCTCGGGATCGGCATCCCAAAGTAGCGCAGCTCAAAAATTGGATACCACCATTCTTGATGGGCTTAAAGCACAGCATGTGCAAATGGAATTAACGGGCACTTTGAATAATGAAAACGCCTCGATTGCCCAAGATGAGGGGGCTCCTGTGAGTGAAGGCAAGCATGTTTACCGCCCTGCCTCAAGCACTGGGAAAGGGGACTACCTGCGCAAAGGCTCTAATGCTGAGGGGCCCTATTCCTTTGTTATTTACACTGATGCAGTACATGACGATGAGCCGGATAATACCTTAACCGCGCTCATGACCATTAATCTACCCGAAAATGCCCAACCCGGTAGCTATGCGATTCAGGCCTATAAAGAAGCTGCAGATGATGAAGCTCAAGGGCAACTTAGTGGGGGTGGTTATGCATGGAACTTTGTCCGCAATGTCAGCGGCACTGTCGATGTGATTGAGCTTGGCGATGAGATCACAGCGACTTGGGATCTGACTGCCCAGGATGCCCAAAAAAGAGAGGTGCAGACCACTGGCAGTGTCAAGAATTTGGCCTTTACCCCGCAAGTCGAGATGTTTTATGAAATGGATATTGACGGAGAACAAAAAGAAGATCGCATCCGTTCCGGCTACAGTAAAAAGAACAACAAGCTCACCCTATTCGGTGGCAACCCCCTCATGTATATTGATGTCCCATTAGATAGTGAGGCAGGGAGCTATTCAGTAGGTAAGGACGACGGCCAAGTGAGTGTGTCCATCAACGATATTAAATATGACACCATTGATGGAGAAATCGTCATCAGCGAAAATGGCGAGGATTACCGTACCGTCGATTTTGAGTTTCAAACTGAGGGCGAAAACAAAGCCGACATCAAAGGTAGCGTCCAATATATTCCTATAGATTTAATTACCTCTGACTGAGGCTTTATCCACGGTCATACACAACATCAAAAACAATGAAGCAGTACAGAACACCTGTTATTGGCGCCTCTTGTTGCTGAGAGCATCGTTCCTGAGAGCAGCGATTGTCAAGAGGCCCAATAACAGGCAAAAATGCCCGGCGAGACAAGCGGCGGCAAGGGTTTGTAACCCCTGATCACTGATTTTAATTGTCGGGGCCTGAGCAGAAATTTTATAGTGGGTGTACGGAAGAGAGACAAAAACTAACGTGCTTAAATGCACAAAGAGAGGCCATAGCAGATATTCATGGTTTTAAGCGTACACTACCTAAGAGGTTTAGCCGCACTACTCGTCGTTTGTTTTCACTATAGATACTATTTGAATGAATCTTTCCCGGTCGTCGATATAGGCGACATTTTGTTTTCCAACGGCGCCTACGGGGTAGATTTATTTTTCATCATCAGTGGATTCATTATTTGTTATTCCACTGAGCGCATCGAAAAATTCCCCGCGCTATCCTTTGCGATGAAGCGGTTTTTCAGGATTTACCCGCTACTGTTTGTCAGTCTGATCCTGTTCATCCTCTTTTTTGATATTGAGGGGCATTCTTTAGCGACCTCATTTGTCCCCTTACACGCAGACTATGAGGCCAAAGGCCCGACCTACGGCTTTCACTTGCATAGCCCGGTGTGGACGTTGACCTACGAGATCGCATTTTATCTGCTCTTTATGTGTGCTTTGATGCTCTCACAGCGCTATAGAAAGTTGATTGCGGCGTTGAGCATCGTTGCTCTGTTCCTTGGGCTGCAATTTATGGTCCACG
>JAJYTK010000255.1 GCA_021793095.1 Pseudomonadota bacterium | reverse complement strand
GGTGATGCGCTCAACGGTAAAGACGGGGAACCACTCTTGCTCATTGTAATAACCCGTGTGATCCCCATAAGGCCCTTCGAGGGCTATTTCATAATCGGTACGAGGGCGGGGAGGAAGGGTGGGGTCATCCGGTGGGGTGATGGCCCGCGGATCACTTTGGGGCAGGATATGCCCCTCGAGAATGATTTCCGCATAGGCGGGCACCATCAGATCGCTGCCCTTTGCCTTGGCAACCTCAGTGCGAGATCCCCGCAGTAAGCCAGCAAATTGGTATTCGGACAAACTATCTGGGATGGGGGTCACGGCACCGAGGATGGTGGCTGGGTCTGCCCCCAGTGCAACCGCAATAGGAAAGGGGGTGCCCGGATGGGTCAAGGCATGATCTCTAAAATCAAGGGCCCCGCCGCGGTGAGCCAGCCAGCGCATGATGAGTTTGTTGCGGCCTATCTGTTGTTGTCGGTAAATGCCTAGGTTTTGGCGTTTGGCATGGGGCCCCTTAGTAATGGTGAGCCCCCAGGTGAGCAACGGTGCCACATCGCCAGGCCAGCAAAATTGGATGGGTAGTTGGTCGAGATCCACCTCATCGCCTTCGAGGACCACCTCTTGGCAGGGCGCTTTGCGGATGGTTTTTGGGCTCATGTCCCAAAGCGCAGATTTGAGCATCGCCACCTTGGACAGGGCATCGCGGAGTCCGCTGGGGGCCTCGGGTTCTTTGAGATCCGCCAGCAATACCCCGACGTCACGCAGGGCTTGGATGTTGTCAGCGCCCATGCCCCAAGCTACCCTTTGGGTCGTGCCAAAAAGATTGGCCAGCACCGGGTAAGGGCTGGTTTGACCATTGTGCTGGGCATTTTCAAACAGCAAGGCGGGACCGCCCGCGCGCAGCACCTGATCGCTAAGTGCGGTGATTTCCAAATGGGTGGAAACGGGTTGCTGGATGCGTTTGAGTTGACCTTTATTTTCTAGTTGTTGAACAAAGTCGCGAAGATCACGGTATTTCACTTTGGCTATGTCCTCTGGAGCTCTGACAAATCATTGGGGTGGGTTATGATTGGGCTATTGTATTCCAGGATGGGGTTAAATGTTGTTATTAAGCGTTTTCCATCAAAACCATTGGCCACAACGGCTGGTCTACCGCATGGGCGAGGTGCTGCATTTATGCGCGATTTATTTTGGTATCGCTGCATTGGTGACTCTGTTCTCTTTGTGGTTGGTCCCCTCGACACGCGAGCAAACCGAACAAATATATGCCTCGGTGATCGACACCCTGCGTCCGGCGGGTTGGTCCCTGCATCAGGCCTTGGTACAAGGGGGTGAGCTCGGAACAGAGCCTGCCCCGCGCGCCGCTGAGTTGGAGGGCGATACGCTGGATGCTATACGGCCGTGGCCGCCAGTGGATCCGGATGGCTCTGGGGCAGGGCTCAAAGAACGGCGCCAGTCAGCCTATACCGAGTTTGCCCAATCCCTAGATGAGGCCGCCAGGCCGGTCCACCTGAGCGGAGTCACCCAAGCGCAGTACGAGGCCTTGCAAAGCTATATCGCACGCAAATACCGTGTGGCCTATACCGCTGTGGGAGCAGTGATTGATATTGCCTACCGTGAGGCCTTGGCCAAGGGCTTGGATCCCATATTAGTTTTGGCGGTCATCGCCATTGAATCCAGTTATAACCCTTTTGCCGAGAGTGGGGTGGGCGCGCAGGGGCTCATGCAGGTGATGACCAAGGTGCACCAGGAAAAGTTTGACCCCTTTGTAGAGGGGACCTTGGCAGTGTTTAGCCCAGATGCCAACATACAAGTGGGGACGCAAATTTTGGCAGACTGCCTCAAGCGCCGTGGTTCTATCCGGGGGGCTTTGGCTTGTTATGTGGGGGCGACTGGGCCCAGCGATGGGGGGTACGGCGAACGTGTGCTCGCCGAACGCAGTCGCATTGCCTTGGCCTCAGGGGTGTCCTCCAAGGACTAACCCCACCTCTCTCGGTGTTTAGCCCCCCGCATTGAGCAGCTGATCCATTCGGGCAATGGCCTGCTCCAGACGGCTTTGGTCCGTGGCATATGAAAAGCGCAGCATACGCGATGCAAAGTGGGGGCCAAAATCAATGCCGGGTACGGCCGCCACATGTGCCGCATTGAGCAGATGTTGTGAAAACTGATAGCTATCAGCGCCAAATTTGCTCATATCTGCATAAATATAAAATGCCCCATCTGGATGGACGGGGATGTCAAAGCCAATGGCCTCAAGGGCGGGCACCAGATAATCGCGACGGGCTTTAAAGGCTAAGCGGCGCTCTTCGTAAATATTCAAGCATTCATCTTGAAAGCAGGCCAGCGCCGCATGCTGGGCCAGACTGGGGGCGCAGATGGATAGGCTGGCCGCCAGCTTTTCTGCTGTTTGATTGAGCTCTGGGGGCAAAATGGCCCACCCCAGACGCCAGCCCGTCATATGAAAGTATTTGGAAAAACTATTGATAATGACAATATCGTCATCAATGCACAGGGCACTTTGAGGGGCCGTTTCATAATACAGACCCAAATAAATCTCATCCATGATGATAAAGCCATCGCGCGCACGCACGGCCGCGACCAATGCTCGGAGATCATCGGGATTGATGCTGGCCCCGGTGGGATTGTTGGGTGAGGCGATGAGCACCCCCCGAGTATTGGGCCCCCAGTGGGCCTCAATATCCGCTGCGGTCAGATGAAAGCGGTGGGCTGCCTCGGTGGGAATGAGTTTGGGGACAC
>JAJYTK010000254.1 GCA_021793095.1 Pseudomonadota bacterium | reverse complement strand
CTGCACTATAACGCCGCATATGGTCAGCGAGCTGCTCCAAGATCCCATCTGCCAGGCCGCGCCAACCGGCATGCGCCACCCCCAACACACGCGACTGTATGTCAGTGATCACGATGGGCAAGCAATCTGCCGTCAATATGGCCAGTACGCAGCCCGTATCGCGGGTAAAGGCGGCATCAGCCGTCATCGGTAATGCCGTCGGCCGCATGTTTCTCTGTAAGGCCACCACATCAGTGCCATGCACCTGACGCAGCCAATGCACCGGCCCGGGCAATAAAGATTGCAACTGCGCCCGGTTGTGATGGACCGCGTGCGCATCATCACCGCAGTGCGCGCCAAGATTCCAAGATGCCCATGGCCCACGGCTATGACCCGAAGCGCGTGTGGTCGTGAAATAGTTCACACCAGGTATTTGTGGGCCACTCACAACATTGGCAGGCAAGTCAGCGTGATCAATTATTTTTGGCAAAGGGCTCCTCCTGTGTCCAGTGTATTTGCTCACATAAATCTCGGTAATCAGCGGGCGGTGGGCACTCAAAATGCAACGCCTGCTGTGTCTCGGGCTCAATAAAACCCAACTGAAAGGCATGCAACATTTGGCGCGGTGTATGTGGGGTATTGAGCCCCCCATATAAGCCATCCCCAAGCAAGGGGTGCCCCTGACTGCTCAGATGCACTCTAATTTGGTGGGTACGTCCTGTGTGCAGCTGACATTTTAACTCAGTGACCTGATGCTGCTGCTCGACGATGCCATATCGTAGCGCCCAATAATCCGTTCGGGCCTGGCGCGCCCCCGGCAAATCACGGGCACACATCCGTATTGCCACGCGCGGGTCGCGCGCGATGGGCGCCTCAATCACCCCATGGGTCGGGGTCTGACCCATACAGACCGCACGATAGGCGCGCAACACTGTACGCTTTTTTAATTGCGCCACGAGGGCCTCACGCGCTGGCTCGGTGCGCGCAACCACCAACAAGCCCGAGGTATCTTTATCCAAACGATGTACGATGCCCGCCCGCGAGACCTCAGCCAGCTCAGGAAAATGATAGAGCAATGCATTGAGCAATGTGCCCGACCAATTACCAGCCCCGGGGTGCGTCACCATCCCAGCAGGCTTATTGAGCACCACAACATGTGCGGAGACATAGATCCGATCTAAAGGGATATTTTCAGGCACAAACGCCTTTTCTTGGTCGCTGGGTTGCACCTGTACACGAATATCATCGCCTGCTTGCACACGGGCTCGTGGCCGTGCGGGTTGACCATTTAATAACACCGCCCCATCATGAATCCATTGCTGGATACGCGCCCGCGAATACGCCGTTAATAGCGTTGCCAAATACTTGTCCAGTCGCTGTGCGGGGGTGTCCTTGGCGACCTGTATTTCGTGGATGGGCTCGGGGGTTGGATATTTCTGTAAAACACTCATAAAATTTATCAATCCAAAGATGCCAACCGTATCAGGCGTGATAGTCTATATCTCAGCGCTATAATCCCTTAGAATACACAGTTCATGGCGTTTGTGTTCATGCCGCCCAAATTTATGCTTTGCACCACAAGGAATTCATTCGTGAACAGCTCAAGCTCCCTATTATTTCTAAACTCTATCAAAAACCACTGGCTCCGTATCGGTGTGTTGTGCTGTGCCATGCTTTTGACCGCATGCGGCACCTTTGAGCCAGAAAAAGATCCCACCGCAGGCTGGACCGCAGAGCAGCTCTACAAAGACGCTCGGGCCGAGATGGATGCTGGCAACTGGAACAATGCGCGCGAGCGATTAGAGAGCATTGAGGCCCGCTACCCGTTTGGGATTCAAGCACAACAGGCGCTTATTGACCAAGCCTATGTCAACTGGAAAGACGAAGAGCCTGAGCAGGCTTTGGCTGCTATCGAACGCTTTCAGCGTCAATATCCCAACAGCCCAGGCAGTGATTATATGCTGTATCTCAAGGGGTTGATTTCATTTACCCCGCCCAGTGCTTTTTTGGCCCACCTCACCCGCCAAGACCCCAGCGAGCGCGATCCTAAAGGCCTACGCGAGTCGTTTGATGCGTTTAATGAGCTCATCACACTCTATCCTGACAGCCGTTATGCCCACGACGCCAAGCTACGCATGACCTGGTTGGTCAACACCATCGCTGAAAATGAGCTCAACGTCGCTGAATACTATTACAACCGTGGGGCCTATGTGGCGGCCGTTAACCGCGCCCAACGCGTCATCACCGACTTTGAGGGGGTACCCGCTGCGGAAAAGGCCCTCTACATCATGTATTTGTCTTATGACAAGCTCGGCCAAGAGGACCTACGTGACACCACACAGCGGGTGCTGGATGAAAACTTTCCAGACTCTATCTACTACGAGCAGGGCCTAAGCACGCCCACCAACTGGTGGAACCCACTGCACTGGCTGTAGTGCCACCGGCCTCATGATTCAGCAATTATTCGGCATGGCCTGAGGTCATGCCGCACCAGCTCAAGAGGCATCCGTTACTGTTACGGATGCCTCCTCATCCCCTACACCACTCTCTCTAGGGCGTACAAAGGGTAGCGCCTGTTGCAGATTGCGCGTGCGTGCAAATGGGGGCAGGCTTTGCCACAAAAAACGGCCATAGCCTTTTTCTACAATACGCGTATCGGCAATCATCAATACACCATGATCTTTTTCGGTACGAATCAACCGCCCCGCCCCTTGTTTCAAAGCAATGGCCGCAGCCGGTAACTGCAAAATAAGAAAAGCAT
>JAJYTK010000253.1 GCA_021793095.1 Pseudomonadota bacterium | reverse complement strand
GCTATAGACGCGGACGCCGCATTTGAGGTGCCTGGTGTCATTGCAATTTTTACGATGGAATCATTGCGCAAATATTTGCGCATGGAGCGCTTGGTAGTTGGTATGCCATCATCAAGCTTTTTATTGAATATAGATAGGCCCGTCCTGGCCGATGGCGAGGTTTGCTATGTCGGCGAGCCTATTGCGATTGTGGTAGCGGAAAACCGCTATGCTGCTGAGGATGCAGCTGAACTGATAGACGTTGATTTTGAGCCACTGCCCGGTATTTCTGATTGCCGTGAAGCATTCGCAGCAGACGCTGCTCGAGTGCATGAAAAGCTGGATCACAACATGATTGCAGCATTTGATTTTAAGTACGGCGAGGTAGAAAAAACATTTGAGCAAGCACCTCACCGTTATCGTGAGAAATTCTGGGTACATCGTGGGGGTTCGCATTCTATGGAGGGTCGGGGGGTACTGGCTGTGCCTGACCTTGTTGAAGACAAGCTTACCGTGTGGAGTTCAACGCAAACTCCCCATAGTTGCAAGCGTTTACTCTGCGATATTTTGGGGTTAGGGGCTGACCAGGTACGTGTTGTCGCGCCAGACTTGGGAGGCGCATTTGGGCCTAAATTGGTGTTTTACCAAGAAGAAGCCGTCGTTAGCCTGGCGGCAAGATTGCTTTCCCGTCCAGTCAAATGGGTTGAGGATCGACGCGAACATTTTATTTCAACCGCGCAAGAAAGAGACCAATACTGGGATGCCGAGATCGCTGCTGATAATGAGGGCAACATCTTGGGGGTTCGCGGTGCGTTGGTTCATGACTATGGGGCGTATACCGTGCGCGGTGTCAATATTCCCTATGGCGCCGCAACCGCAGTCACACTGGCCTATAACATCCCGGCTTATGAAATGGATGTGTTCGTAGCGCTCACCAACAAGGTGCCTGTGTCTTCGGTGCGTGGTGCAGGTCAACCACAGGGCGTTTTTGTGATGGAACGCTTGATGGATGGAATGGCCAGAAAGCTCGCTATGGACAGAGCTGAAATTCGTCGCAAAAACATTGTTCGCGCCGATCAATTTCCCCACAAAAAACCATTGCAACTGCGTGGCGGTCGTAATGTCATTCTGGACAGTGGGGATTACCTCGCTGTGCAGGAAAAAGTACTGCAAGCAGCCGGCTGGCAAGAGTTCCCTAAACGGCAAGCAGCCGCTCGAAAACAAGGACGTTACCTGGGCATGGGATTAGCCAACTATGTCGAGGGGACTGGCAGAGGGCCTTTTGAAAGTGTCAGTGTACGTATTGACCATGATGGGCGGGTGCGGGTCGCGTCAGGAGCTGCTGCGATGGGTCAGAGCACTCAGACGATGTTGGCGCAAATCGTAGCCGAGCATCTGGGCGTGGACATTAAGCTCATCGAGGTAACTGTGGGTGATACAGCGGCCATTGCCCAAGGCATCGGGGGCTTTAATAGTCGTCAGACGGTGATGGCAGGGGCCTCGGCATATGCTGCTGCATTGGAAGTGCGCAAACAAACCTTGATGGTCGCGGCCGAATTATACAGTTTAGATGCCAGGTTGTTAGATATACGTACAGATTCGGTCGTTTCGGTAGAAACTGGCCAAGCGCTAGGCACCCTGGCAGAGGTGGCTCAGGCAGTAGAAGGCATCGCTGGCTATCACTTACCAGGCAGCAAGCCTGGCTTAACAGCCACCGAGCACGTGATTATCGATGACATGTGCTTTTCCAATGGCAGTGCCGTGGTCGAGGTCGAAGTCGATATCGAGACCGGAGAAGTCAAGGTTTTAAATGTGTGGTTGGTGCACGACTGCGGCCGAATCATCAATCCCAAATTGGTGGATGGCCAAGTCATGGGCGGGATAGCTCATGGCTTAGGCAACGCCCTATTTGAATGGATGGGCTTTGACGGCAGCGCACAGCCAATCACGACTACATTTGCTGACTACCTACTGATGGGCGCAGCCGAGATGCCAGCCTTGAATATCTATCACCAAGAATCGCCCTCACCACTGAATGCATTGGGCGTTAAGGGGGTGGGTGAATCAGGGGTTTTACCCATAGCGGCTGCCGTAGCTTCGGCGATTGATGACGCACTCAAGCATTTAGATGTGCCAGCAGTTAATTGCGCGCCTATCTCTCCAGTCATGTTGCGTGAGCAAATACTGGGCGCTCGCGAGCAATCAACCCAACAGCCCGCAAACGAAACACCAGAATGGCGCACAGAAGCTGAGCAGTTATTAAAGAATTACCGTGAAGAGGAAGTGTAATGCAAAACAATAGTGAGCAATTACGTCGCGAGTTAGCACTGGCGCATAGGATCCTTGTTGGGCAGGGCGTGTTAGAAGCCTTTGGCCATATTAGTTTGCGCAACCCTGACAACCCCCAGGAATTCTACCTGCCGCGTGCACTCCCACCCAGCTGTGTGACTGCGGATGACGTGTTGCTTTTCAATAGTGACAGCAAGCCAGTCCAGCCAACGGATCAGGCACTGTTTTCTGAATCCTGCATCCATGCCGCTATTTTTCGTGCCCGCCCTGATGTCATGGCCATTTGTCACCATCACTCGCCCTCTATCATGCCGTTTTGCGTGACAGACAAAAAGCTCGAGCCTGTATCGCAGACAGGTGCCGCAATGGGCGAGCAGGTCCCCGTCTGGGACAGTCAGGCTGAATTCGGAGACACCCGCTTGTTGTTGACCGATCAACAGCAATCAGACTCTTTGGCCAAGGCTTTGGGCCCAGATTGGATGA
>JAJYTK010000252.1 GCA_021793095.1 Pseudomonadota bacterium | reverse complement strand
TGCACACTCAGCGCGATTAGCCTGATATTTAAAACAATTTTTGGGCAATAGACGGTTACTGCTAACCCCACAAGCGGCCCACGCCACGCCTTGCGCCATTTTATGTTAATTAACCACCTGTAACACTTACTATTTTCCCGCAAGCAGGTGCAAAATCACTGTAACTAAACACTAAACAACGATGCTAAAGAGAAATATGTCTATAAATCGCATTGGTGAGCACCATGAGCCCCTATCTGCACTGATAAAAAATCGTATACGTCAACGCATCATTGATGGAGAGTTTCTACCAGGTGAACGCCTTGTTGAACACAAACTCTCAGAGGAAATGGCAGTTTCCCGCATACCTATTCGCGAAGCACTACGCTCACTTGCTGCTGAGGGGCTTGTAAATATTGAACCTCATCGCGGAGCTTTTGTTACCACCCTCTCAAAAGAAGATGCCATGGACATGGTAGAGGTCCGCGCAGCCCTAGAGGGGCTCAATGCAAAACTCGCTGCACAGAACATCAAAAGCAAAGATGTTGATAAGCTCCAAAAAATCCTTGTAAAAGGTACTAAAGCAATTGAAAAAGGGGATCTTGATGCATGCAAGAAACTAAACAGTGAATTTCACAATACTCTTGCAACCATCCCAGGAAATACCATATTGAGAGAGCTTGTCACATCATTGCGCGAACGTACCGCAATCGTATTTACTGCAAACACCATACTTAAAGTTCGTGAAAACTGGTTAGAACACGAGCAAATCCTACGTGCAGTGATCAGTGGAAATGCCGAATTAGCCGCTTTGCTGGCCACACAGCACGTATACAACGCCGCCAAAGCTGCGTCAGAAGAACTTGACAGGCAAGACAAATCTAGCTGAGTTTATAATTTACTCATTAAACAAACACCACGAAAACGCCCCCCCAGCAAAACGCGACTGTCGCGAAAACTTGCTAGGGGGGCTGGATTTAGTCACTTAAGACCACCTTGGTAGAACTACATTAAATAAATAGCTAGCAGTGCAGACACTATAATCCCTGTGATGACCGGTATAAAATTGCGTCTCGCTAGCTCTACTGGGTTTACACCAGCCACACCAGCATCTGCTGCCAGGCCAAACGCCCATGCTGTCAAGGTCCCCCCTCCGGCAAATATTGCGGCAACCTGACCAAGAGCCGCCAAAGCGCCAACATTTATGTCCGTTCCCGCGGCTAGCGCAGCAGACAAAGATCCCACAAGCGGCAAGCCAGAAAAGCCAGAGCCATCCAGACCAGTCAGCAGCCCAATAAAGGCAATCCCATACGCTAAAAGGAATTTACTACCCTCAATGAAGTATCCAATATTATTACCTATATCAAACAGATAACCTGCTGATCCTTCACCAATTACACTTTCAGCTTGACCGGGGTGGCCAATGAAAAAGAAACCTGCAATGGGGATAACTGGCGCAAAAATTTTAATAGCAAAAAGAAATCCTTCTCTGATATGAACTGTGATGTTTTCAAGACAATTATTGCCGTGCGAAACGGCACAATTGAGTACCAATAGAAGTGCGGCCGTTCCACCCAGTAATGCAGTCGCGCCACCACCACGAATTGCAGACTCTGGAACAAAAAGTGCCCTATAAACCATCAGCACAACAATCCCTATCAAAACAAGAGGAACCAAACCCGCGAAAAACCTCGCGCCACGCAGTTCATAGCCCACAGCAGGTGATTGAGTTTCGTCACTTACTGCTCCACTATCTGGCTTAGTGTCTTCAGGCTCTGCTCCTACCGCGGCTGCCAGACCTGATTTGGGCTTCTCGGTAGACAATTTTCCACTACGCATATCTCGGCGCAATCGGTATATGGAGATAGTGACAGCTACGACCCCTGTTACTAAAGAAAACAAAAATGCATAAGGCAAAACATCGTCAGTACTAATACCTGCGGCTGTGGCAGTCAATCGATTTGCCCCTTGGATGACAGGATCAGCCGAAAGTGCCATCCCATGCCCAAATAGGTTTACAGCGGTTGCTGCGGCCATTGCAGGCAGGCCAATCTGTACAGCTACCGGCAAAAGAACAGTACCCACTAGAGCTATCGAAGGGGTTGGCCAAAAGAAAATTGCTGCCAGATACATGCTAAACCCAAGAACAAAAAATGCAGTCCATGGGCCAACCATCAGCTTTTGCATTGGAGCAACCATAATCCGATCGGCCCCTTGTTGGCGCAAAGAACTTAATAATGCAACCATGATGGCAATAATCAGCATGATGTCGAACAGCAATTTCCCAGCATTAAGCAAACCGGAAAAAATAACTTGCACACCAAAGATAAAATTATTCAAAAAGCCTAAATGTGGTGTCTCCGCAAAAAAACCTACTAAAAACAGTCCCACAATGGAAGGAATAATGACATCTCTTCGAAAAACAATAGAGATAATGATTGCAACTACAGTCAGCACGTAGAGCCAATGTGAGACTCCCAGGCTGACCAATTCTATTTGCTCCATAAAACCTCTCCTCCAGGTAGTTATTTGCAAAACAATTGGTATACAGTATTTTGTATACATCCATAAGGAGAGTATCATTGATTGATATCTAAAATAAACAAGGTTAACCCTTATACCTCTCAAGCATCTTTCGCTAGCCCCTATAAACCCGAAACCACCTCATAAATCAATGAACTAATGAGAAGAAGCAATCTATATTCCGAATGAGGTTTTACAGCAAAGTAATCATTGGCAGAAAGTTTAGTAAATTTAAACCTCGGAAATGTATACCATCCTCTT
>JAJYTK010000251.1 GCA_021793095.1 Pseudomonadota bacterium | reverse complement strand
ATCTAGCGCCTGCTTTAAGTACTACTCTAATCAACATCTATAGGCGCTGCCCTGCAAGCACTGAGTGCAGTTTACAGGAAGCCGTCTTGCAACTGCATGCCCCACTCGGTCTTAGCGGTTTGACGGCCACGAGTTACTGCCTGTGCGTTAAAGAATCTCTCTGCTTTGCGATCCAATTTTCTGAAAACTCGTAACACTCTGTCTACCCTTTGAATAACGATGCGTTTAATCAATAACTGCTAACTACATCTTCTATTCTAGGGTAAACCCTAGGCAAAAGCTAGGGGAAAACCCTAGGGAGCACTTTAGGCCCTGTTTATACACTTTTTCTGTTCTTTTAATGCAACAAACACCGCTATTTTCTAAATAATCTCTTTTTTAGAACGAAAAAAATAAAAAAAACCTTGACTCTAAAACAAAATTATCAAGAATTCGCATCCCCTCAACACAAAAGTAAGCCCCTGTAAATCACGAGTTTCAGCAGCCAATCTTTGCTACACTTTGGGGTTTTAGTATCGTTATTGTTGGCATTTATTCATACGTCGCCTTTTATATAGGCAGTAAAAAGATAGAAAGAGTGCATCATGAATCTGACATCTTTAGCCCGCCCTCTCTCCCTCATTGCATTAGCCAGTTTATTAGCCGCTTGCGCCTCACCAGGCGGGCACTCTAGCAGCAGTAGCTCACGCTCCCCGTCACTGGCTGCTCAACGCATGATGTGCGCGCTCAATCCCGATGAATGTATGTACAAAGGCCCCTACGAACCCGGTGAGGAAGCCTACGCAGAAGAAGAGGCCCAAAGACTCAACCGCGATTCGCTCAATCGATTACGCCGCAGCGGCCGCCGCTACTGATGCTGAAATTGGCGACGCAGCACCGGGCGAAAGCGCGTGTTCTTATCCGGAAAGGCCAGTAAATTGACCCCCATACAGTATTTGGAACAACGCTGTACCGGATGCTTGCGATGCGCTCTTAACCAGCGGTCCGCTGCCGAACGACCCAACGCCGATTTGACCTCGACCACATAATAATCAGCGGCCAGGGCCTGCGTGCCCTCAGCACTGCGATAGCGTATATGGTTGTCAATGGTAATGCGCACCGCCTGTTCTTTGCCCACCAATGTGATGCGCTCATAATCCACATACATCGCCGGCAACAAGGGATAGGTCAAAGGGTAATCATAGTGCTCTTGGATATGCCGGCTGGCAAATTGATATAAAGACTCAGGTAGCTGAGCCGCCTCGAAAGCGCTTTGATCGGTGCGTTGCCTATATTTCAAGGTCTCATTTCTGAATCCTTTGATTTTGACCTCAAAAAAATAAAGCTGCGCCTCATGATAGTGGCGAAACCTAATTTTAAAACGGCGTCGACGCCCCATATTGTGATCTCTAAACGTATCAAAGTCAGGGCTATCGAGGTATAAATTGCGGTAATGAAACTGCTGCACCCCGTCTATGGTCAATACATCGTAATCCGTCTGGTGCTGCTGCAAAAATGATCTCAATTGCTGAGCATCTAGCACATATTTATTGTCAGTGCGTCGCATCAGCCGCGCCCGTTGATCGAGCTCAGCAAGAGATACAGGCTGAAAATCACGCAATAAATCAAGCATCATATTTTTTAATAATTATTGATTGAGTTATTTTTAAGCCTCATTGCCCTATATCAGCGACTGGCCTATGGCTCGCCCGCTCTAGTTTAAAGGCAATAGACATAAAAAAATCGCTGAGTCGTGTACTACTCAGCGATTGGTATGTCTTGGCGGACAGGGAGGGATTCGAACCCTCGATACGCTATTCACGTATACACGCTTTCCAGGCGTGCGCCTTCAACCACTCGGCCACCTATCCAAAATAAGCGACCATTGTACTCAAAATGATAGCGAAGCTCAAGTACTTGTTTTTTGTAGCATCCGCTCGACATAACGAGCAATGGTATCCACCTCGATATTGACCGGATCTCCCACTTGGGCGTATTGAAAGGTAGTCTCGGCAACGGTGTGTGGGATCAAGTTAATACTGATGGTGCAACCGTCTGCACTGTCCACGACCTCGTTGATGGTCAAGCTCACGCCATTAATGGTGACAGAGCCCTTGAAAGCCAAATATTTAGCACAATGCTTGGGTGCCTTGATTTGCAGTAAATAAGACTCACCCACGGGTTTAAATGCAGTGATCTCACCCACTCCATCCACATGGCCCAAGACCATATGCCCGTCTAGGGTGTCGCCCAAGCGCATGGCCGCCTCGAGGTTTACTGGGCCGAGACGATCTAACCCGGCAGTACGAGAGAGGCTTTCCTGAGAAACATCCACCTCAAACTTACCCTCGGCATGGCGCAACACAGTCATGCAGGCCCCTTGGATGGCAATAGAATCTCCAACCTGCACCCGACTCAAATCTAGCCCCGCTGCATCCACAGTCAGTCGCAGCCCTGCTTGTTGGTCCTCTTTATTGATGGGGGTGGTTTTAACAATTTCACCCACCGCACGAACAATTCCAGTAAACATAGTTAAATATCGCGTTCAGCCTGTTGTAACAACTGAGTCAATAGGCCTCGCCAGCGCTCTTCATTGCGCAGGACCAGCTCAACATCAGGACCGACTTTTTGTGTATGAATTAAATTTAAGCGCCATGCTTGGCTCAATTGAATGGGCGGCTGCCCAATCACAGCAGGCTGCCCGTGCATCAAATAGGCGGGTGCCACATATGCCACCACCTGATCCACCAGCCCAGCCTGCACAAAGGCGCCATTGAGGCGTCCACCGGCCTCTACAT
>JAJYTK010000250.1 GCA_021793095.1 Pseudomonadota bacterium | reverse complement strand
CGGGCTTCGAACATACCGAGTCTAACAACCTTGCCATCAAAGGATACGCGCGCGCCCAGGCGCATCGTGGCAAACACATCATTACTGTAGAAACCGAGCACAAGGCGGTTTTAGATACCTGCGCAGCGCTTGAGCACGAGGGCTTTGAGGTGACTTACTTGCCTGTGCAGGCCGACGGATTGATTCGTTTAAATGATCTCGAGCAAGCCATACGGCCCGATACCCTCCTCGTGTCGGTGATGGCCGTTAATAACGAAATCGGAGTAATACAGCCCTTGGCTCAGATTGCACAGATGTGCCACGAGCACGGTGTGACCTTTCATATGGATGCGGTCCAAGCAATTGGAAAAATAGATATTGATGTGACGTCGCTGCCTGTGGATTTGATTTCGTTTTCATCACACAAGGTATATGGCCCCAAAGGGGTGGGGGCTTTGTATGTACGGCGACGGCCCAAGATGCGCTTAGAGCCACTGATCCATGGAGGTGGGCACGAGCGCGGGTTTCGTTCAGGGACACTCCCCACACATCAAATCGTTGGGATGGGGGCAGCTTTCGAGTTGGCCCTCAAACTGCAGACTGATGAGGTAGCCCGTATCCAGCGTCTCCAAGAACGCTTGCTACAGGGGCTGGCCGACATCCCGGGGATTTATTTAAATGGTTCGTTGACCCAGCGCGTGCCTCACAATGTCAATATCAGTGTCGATTATGTGCAGGGTGAGGCGTTGTTGTTGGCATTGCAAAACATTGCTGTGTCAAGTGGTTCTGCGTGCTCCTCCGCGGTGATGGAGCCCTCCCATGTGATCCGTGCTCTGGGGCGTTCGGATCAGTTGGCATTTAGCTCTTTACGGTTGAGCTTGGGGCGTTTTACCACTGAGGCGCAGGTGGATGCCGCCGTTACAGAGCTTAGCACGCAAATAACACGCCTGCGTGATATGTCGCCATTGTGGCATGATGCTCTTGCAGCACAGGCACCGATGGCTCGTTTAGAACAATCTATGGTGGGGTGATTTTATGCTCAATAAAGAAATCGCCCGCCGCTTTCATGCCCCTGCCTTTGTGTTTACTGGCAATGATGTCGCCCGTGACTCGTACCTTGTTTTCGAGGCGGGCAGTGCAGCGCAGGGTGCGCTGGTTACGCTTTTTGTGCAACATCACGAATCACGGCTGCAGCAGGTACGTTTCAGAGCCTATGGCAGTCCGACTTTAATTGCATTTGCCGATGCCTTTTGTGAGGCCTTAGAGGGGGCACCTGTGAGCATATTGGATGACTTTCAACTCGTCAGCATTCAACAGCAATTAGAGGTCCCAAATACTGAAATTCATGTGGTCATGCTGTTTGGCGAGATTTTGCAAAACTTACACCAAAAATACACCACAGCGGCGATTGCCGACCACAAGGCCAGCCATAGTACCCCATAATTTTTGGGGCTGGGCTTGCATCCTGGGCAGCCAACAAATATGATATTTATTAAGCGAATTCACTGAGAGGGTTCTATGTCAATTCAACTAACCGATAAAGCGGCAGCTCATATCCAAAATCATCTACAAAAACGTGGCTCTGGCGTTGGCATGCGCCTTGGCGTACGTATGACAGGATGTTCTGGGTTAGCTTACGAGGTTGATTATGTCGATGAATACAACCAAGAGGATCATGTGTTTGAAGATCACGGTATCAAGGTGTTCGTAGATCCCAAGAGCTTGCCTTTTGTTGAGGGGACTCAGATTGACTATGCCAAAGAGGGGATGAGTTCAGGCCTCAGATTTAAAAACCCCAATGAAAAGGCATCTTGCGGTTGCGGCGAGTCTTTCACCGTATGATCTAAATGAGTTAAAACCACCGCAATAGTGTGTCTAATCCGTTGCCTATACTTTGCAGCAGTGTGATCAGACGCTCAAAAAAATAAGAGACCAGCTGGACGAAATCACTGAGTGCAGTCATTGCGCCGTCCCGCTGGTCTTTTTGTTTGGCTTTGCATTCTGGAATGAGAGGTTCCATTGGCAATGGCCATTAGGATTTAGTCCTCTTTGCGTAAGTGGGGAAAGAGGATGACGTCACGGATGCTTGGGCTATCGGTTAACAGCATCACCAGTCTATCAATGCCAATGCCGCAGCCGCCGGTGGGTGCCATACCGTATTCTAGGGCACGTATATAATCTGCATCGTAGTACATGGCCTCTTCGTCACCCGCATCTTTGGCCTCTACCTGTGCCTTAAATCGGGCGGCTTGATCCTCGGGGTCGTTTAATTCTGAAAACCCATTAGCGAGCTCACGGCCGGCTATAAACAGCTCAAATCGCTCAGTGATTGCCGTATCGTGGTCAGAGGCGCGGGCCAGTGGGGATACCTCGGTCGGGTAATCGATAATAAAGGTCGGCTGCCAGAGTTTGCTTTCTGCAGTTTCTTCAAAAAGAGCGAGTTGAAGTGCGCCAATACCCGCATGCATAAACTCTGGGGCATCAAGATCGACTTTTAGTTTTTGCAATTCAGCGCGCAGAAAATCTTCGTCCTGCAGTTGTTGGGCGTTGTATTCGGGCGCGTATTTGCAAATCGCTTGGGCAATGGTGAGACGGTCAAATGTCTGGCTAAGATCCAGTGTCTGGCCTTGGTAATCTAAGGTCGCGGTGCCGCAGGTGCGCAGGGCGGTTTCACGGATGAGCGTTTCTGTGAACTCCATCACCCAATCATAGTCGGTGTAGGCCGCGTAAAACTCCATCATTGTAAATTCGGGGTTGTGGCGGGGGCTGACCCCTTCATTGCGAAAGTTGCGATTGATC
>JAJYTK010000249.1 GCA_021793095.1 Pseudomonadota bacterium | reverse complement strand
AGTGGCAGTGGGGTGATTGGCCATATCAAACCACTCAGGTTTGATGAGTTCTTCGTCAGCCTCATCTGTGCCCGTATCCACCGTATCCAGAGGAAGCTCGATAACAGCACCCATCGCATCAGGAGCCTCCTGATCAAAGGTAATCGTGCCTTGTAAATTAGCAAAATTACCCTTCATGTTGACACCCATCTGTTTGTACTGGAACTCAACAATACTATTTTCGCTGTCTATCTCATAAGTGTCGGCCTGTGCCACCGTCGCTAAAGTACTCGCAGCACCCAAAAGTGCAGCAACTGCTATTTGTTTCATTTTGAACCTTATAAAAACTAAGTGCGTCCTAGGACATACGATTTAAAAATGGATCTTTATCAATAAAATGGTGCTTTAATGCTGCTAAAACATGACCAGTAATTAATACTAAAAATGCAATGTTTAAGTACAAATGCACGTTCATCAAAACATCGGCAAGCTCTTTATCGCGGGCGACCAAATCTGGCAAAGGTACCACACCAAGCCAAACCGTTTGAAAACCTAACGCAGAACTCATTAACCAACCCGAAATGGGTACGACAATCATGAAGAAATATAATCCGGCATGGCCCAGCTTTGAAAGTACGACGATATGTTGTGGATAGTGCGTAGGTAAGGCTGGGGGCTGATTAAATCGACGCCATAATAACCGCAGCCAAACGAGAGCAAAGACGCTCACGCCAATCCATTTGTGGTAAGAATAAAGCTGCAATTTGCGCGGACTCAATGGGAGATCAGCCATATAAAAACCCAGAGGGAACATCACAAGTATGGCCATCGCAATGACCCAATGAAAGATCACAGCTAATCTTGAGTATTTAGAATTCATCAATAAAAACCTTAATGACTGCTTGCTTGACGACATGGCGGCGTGCAGCTGTTATAGACTGAAGCCGTGTCGGAAAGTTCATTCCATACATTAAACATAAACCATATTTAAAAGTACAGAGACAAATAGAATAGATGCTATTCCAAAATTGGAAGCTTGGCTTAAGCTTGAAAGTTTGGCTTAATTAGATCGAGAGCTCTGTTCAACTCAATACCTTAATGCGCATAATATATATTATGTAAAGTACGGTATTAAAGCATAAACTCAGATTTAAATCCCGAGACGGTTATCATCCCGGGAAAATCATCAATGACGCGCGCACTAAAACTCAATAAAACGCCAACTCAAATAAATCCTTAGCATATAGCTAATCTTTTCTTTTCCCCCGTTGCACTCTGACTTTGCGCTGACGATAACGCTGCCAGCGTTGCTCTAAACGACGAATATGCCCCTGGTAGCGCAGTAGTTCCTGTTCAGTTTGCTGTAACTGGGCGCGTAATTGATAACACGTCTGTTCGGCCTGCTGACATTGCTGCTGCAACTGCTGTTGTTGCTGCTCAGCCTGCGCCAACTGCTGGCTCTGAGCGGTGTATTGCCCTTGGATTTCGCTAATTTGTAGCTGCAATTGTTGCTTGTCCTGACTGAGCTCATCGATACGTACGCGGGCTTGCTGTCGAGCATGTTCAATTTCCAATAACGCCCTTTTTTCATGAGCCTGTGCCCGCTCTTCCGTACGCTGTATCTCTTGCTCTAGGTCGTGAATTTGTTTCTGTAACGCGCTACGTTCAGAGCGCCATTGGCGCTGTTGCTCATCATGCCGCGCAGAAGCTTCGGCCAACTCTATATTTAAGGCCTGCGCGCGCTCTTGCCAATCACTTGCCTCTTGTTGGCTTTGCTGCAAAGCAGATTTTTGAGTGGCCAACTGCTCTAGGCAGTCAGCCTGATCCTGCTTGAGCTGCTCATTGGCTTGCCGGGCTGCATCCAGATCCTGCATCCATTTTTGAACTTGTATTTGCCATTGCAGGCCTTCCTCTTGTACCTGCTTTTCAGCATGGTCGACGGCCTCATCCCAGAGCTGGCCCAAAAGTTGCTCTGCACTGTGCAGCACTGTCTCGGGCAATGCAGCTTTTTGCATACGGATCTGCGATTCATCACGTAGCTGCGACCAAAATATTCTTAATGCCTGAGCTGGTGTGCCCATGCTGCCGCGGCGGACCAGTTGATACATGCGATTAGTGGTTGGCACGATTTCATGCTCGAAAAACAGTAAACGAGCGACATCGACATAAAGCTGCAGCGTATTTGGTTGTTGGCGGCGTAATTTTTCTATTTGCAGCAATAATTGCTGTTCGGATTTAGGCTCTTGAGCGCGTTGTCTTTGTGAGTCGTTGCCATTTATCGATTTATTTGAGGATTTTGTGGGCATGAGCCTCTCCTGAAGGAGTGAAAATCATAATAACTATGTATGTGATCTATTTTACTACGTATTACGTAATAAAACTAACTAAATAGAGTATCTATTTGACATTATTTCTATAATGTCAAATTTCGGATATAATTAATTCCTAAAATCACCCATAGGCATAGGCAACTTGCTAACGACCATGACACCACACGATCAAAATCGAAATGATGAGTTTGCACTGACTTTGCCGCTGTATCAGGCACAAACCACTCAACACCCGCAAAATACAGCTAGAGGCAGCCCCATTGACGCGCCTCATACTGGTGCACTCATTCATGCAAATAATGATTTAGATGCGGTTCGAGCTTGGTTGGCCCAATACTTACCGAGCCCCAACACATTCAACAGCTACAGAAAAGAGGCCGAGCGGCTACTTTTATGGATGCAATACCAGGGCATTTCCTGTCTCGCTCAGTTAAAACAAGATGATTTTTTGCTTTATCGTAATTTTTTAGCAGCC